>JALSJK010000054.1 GCA_026989395.1 Methylomonas sp. | reverse complement strand
TCCTATGTTTTTTTTGGTTTCACTATTCAAAATCAACAGAACAATTGCAATTGGCAATGAAATAATTCTCTGTGGAAAATGACGACCTGTAGTTCCAGGCCATTATTTTTTTTTCAGGGTCGACTAAATACCTTTTGAGAATCAACTGATTGAAAAAAGCCGTTCGTATTAATGCTGTGATTAACTGCAATAATTTTCAATCAGACGTAAATAACTAAGTTATCCAGTAAGTTTTTTTATTTCAAAAGTAAAGAAAATCAAACAAATATGTTTTAAATATCAGTAAAAACTAGCGCCAAATCCTATGGATTAAGGCAGAGGAGGTAACCATGAGAATCCTGTATGAAGAACAAGACTGTGAGGTATGTCTTGATGACAAAAAGCAGGCGGTAAAACCTCCTGGCATTTCAGACCCATCGATACCTGATCTGAGTTTCTTAAAGGATGACCCGGAACAAGCGCTCACTTCTTTCTATGCGACCATGCGGCGATTGATGGAAGACAATCCGGTCGATATTGCCAAGTTAACCGAACTGGCAGGAAAAGCAAAATCGGGATCCCTTACTTCAGATGAAGTACCACAATTAGAGGCCTTGAAGTTGGCCGCAGCCCGTCAAGGAAAAGCAGTTGGCGCTGGTTACGGATTCTTTTTCAGATATAAACCCTATCCCATGCTCGCTGAAATTAGAGCCAAGCAAAAACTCTTTCAACCTTCTTTTGGACCTATCATCGTTGTTCATGGCGATACCGTTCGTGATGTACTAACACGTCATCATGAATTTACTGTCGATCCTTATGGCAGAGAAATGATTAAATCCCTGACGCCAAATAACAATGACGGTTTTGACACCTTCATTTTGAGCACAGATGATGACAGCAAATATCTTGAAGACAAGGCTTTGTTAACAGCAGTGGTCAACAGAAATGATCCGCCATTAATCACCGACTTAATACACCAGGACTGCATGCATCGAGTCAAACAGGCAGTACAAGAAGCGCAGGCATCCGGCAGCAATTATATTGACGTTGTACCTGCAGTGGCGAGATTTGTTCCAGGCACATTGGGCCATCATTATCTTGGCGTTCCGGCAGCTAAACAGAAAGGTCACTTTGAGCTGATCGACGAGATGCTTGAATATTATGGCGATAAAGTGCCTGGTCCCGATGGCAAAACACCATTACCTACAACTTACCAGAATGCTGCAGGTGAGTCAATGAATTTGCCTGATTCGGCATTAAAGCGTGGTGATGGCGTTATCCCAGATGAAATGCAGATTTATTTATGGATCAAAGCAGCATTTCGAAACTTTTTTAACAATGTCAAGAAAGATATCCCTGTCCAGGCTTATGGCGTCAGAGCAAATCGGGAATTGTTGGCTTATATTCTCAGGGAAGTCAAAATTCAAAAAGATGCACTGCAAAGAGGAGAAACAGTAGCCGATAACATGCTGACCCGCCTGCTGAAGTTTCAAATGGGTATTGAGATGCCTGGAATCTCACGACCTGAAAATCTTGATCTTGCCAGAGTCAGTGACTTGCGGATTGCGGAAAATATCATGGGTACCATTGTCGGCGCCATTGCAGGGCAAGAAGAAGCGACCTGTAGAGTCATTGATTCCATAATCCGGTTGCAGGAAGGTGATTATGAGCAAGGTAATTCGGATGACATACCAGAGGGACAACGGTATGGATCATTTGACGAGGCGGAACAACTAGCGCTGAATGTACTGGAAAATCGGGATGTTGAATACAGTAGAAATGAGTTACGAAAGTATGCTTTAGAAGCATTACGGCTACAACCACAAGGGGAAGCGCTATTACGGGAATGTGTAAAAGATGGTGCAACGATTGCAGATAGTCGGCCAATTAAGGCAGGAACACTGATTTTTGCTTCCCATGCATCGGCAATGCAGGATCTGGATCAGCCCAATGCGTTTATTGTTGGTCGAGATGATAAGCATTATTTGCAACATGGCTATAAACGTCATAAATGCCTCGGCCAGTATGTCTCACCCATCCTTATGGTGGAAGCGCTTATTGCAGTATTAGCTTTAGAAAATATTCATCGCCCCTCCTCAAGGCCGGGCGAGTCAACTTTTCCTTCAGAAAGAAGATTTGGCCGGTTGCAACTCGATGACAACAACCTATATGCCGAAACATTTACCCTTGCGTTTAATCATCAGGGAACCACTCGTCAATATTTTGGAGAATAAGCTATGAACAAATCAAGACTATTTTCATTAGTGATGAGCAGCCTGTTGTGTTTGGGATGGGCTACGCAAATTCAGGCGGGACAATATGGTTCGGCTTATCATTCAAATTCTGATGCAGTAAAGGTCTTACCTCCAGTAACTGGTTATGCTTCAGATAAATGGGTAAAAGAAGGCAAAACAACTTGGCAGCAAGAACAACAGCGTCGCGAGGAGGAGCTTTATGCCTATCTGAATGATACTAACTCCGATCGAGCAAAAATCTATGGCTTTCGTACTGGTCATACACCAAAGCTGGGCTGGGACTGGTTTGATAATCATCCTATTGGGTATGGTGGCGTGCCTTATGTGTTGTTACAAACAATATTGTCTTTGGACCCTGCAACGGAAACTGATCCTTATTTGTTGGCAATTGCCAAGGTCTGGAGAAAGCAATCGAAAATCCCGGACGAAGCTGGTCAGAAGGTTTATACCATCGATCATCTCGGTTTAGGGCCGCATCCTGATGAATACGAAAATGGTGTAGTTAAACCACCTGAACAACGGAAACATTTGTTGCCTAATGGCCTGGTTTACGATCCGACTGTAAAGGTTGAATCATTGGAAGACATAGAAGGCCGTCTGAAAAGAATGCGTGATGGTTTGGCTGGGGAATTTGTTAAAAAATTCATGGCTGTGTTTGGCGTTGATTATGAACCTAAAATTGGCAGTCTAGTGGTATTGGCTCATGGCAAATTACGCAAGGAAATGCATGGTGATGCCATTGATTACGAAAAGGAACACCATCGTTTTCAACAGCCGCCCAAAGTTGATGCAGTGTTTTTTTCTTGTTCTGCTTGTCATGTCGGTCGGGTTGTAGTCGGCGGAGAACTTAACGACAAAGGAGAGAAAATCAAACAGGGGCAAATGAAATTTCTGCCAGGCATGCCGAATACAGAAGCTGAAACACAGCGTTTTTCTGCACAATTGATGATGCAAACAGGCCTAGCGCTTGTTGAGTCAGGGTTCTCCATTAATGTTAAGACGATTCCAAAAGGTGATGATATTGTCATCAGCAAAAAGGCAGTAACTGCCTTATATACCCGATTGTTGGATCGGGCAATTGATGATGACATCGTCAAAACTATTTATGGATCATCACCTGAACAAATTGAGCGGGCAAAAGTGCAAACCTATTGGGTTGCCAAAGATTTTCCAACCTATTTGGGGAATATTGTCAGCAGTGCCGTTAAAGCACAGTTTGCTTATTATCAAATGGCAAGTAATTTTGCCTATCATCCAGATAATCCGCATAAAGCTTTTCCAGAGCAAAAAATGCCGCATATTGTTGATAATCGAATGGGACAAATGGATGCGTTTGGAATGGCGCCATCATTGGTATACTATTCGCGATTAAGAATGCACATTAACTAGCTGGCGCATTACATTGATTGCGAATATAATAGCGACATGAATGATTACCACCTATCAGACGACGAGATTAAACACCTTGAAGTGTTGCAT
>JALSJK010000053.1 GCA_026989395.1 Methylomonas sp. | reverse complement strand
AAACCGGAAAAAAGGAGCCAGCTCCCCGTTGCCACGGTAGAATCTACCTTAATTCGTCAGCCTCCTGGTTCAGAAAACTGCGCTTGCCTAACATTCCAGATCCCTAGCCATTTTCTCGTCTATATCCTTGTTTTTTAATTTTGCATTGATTGAGGTAAACCCCCAAAAGTCTTGGTCACCCATGGTGATCGTGGAAGCCAATATGCATCCAAAAGTCACCGGAAAATCATCAAGAAACACTATCTTACTCAATCTATATGTCAAAAAGGAGATTATTGGGATAATGTCGTTGCAGAAAGTTTTTTATAACCGCAAGCGAATTCATTCAGCGAATGGTTATTTGTTGCCAGCGGAATATGAAAATCGTTACAAATCCATGTAATTTTGTGTCCGGAAAAGTGTTGATACATCACTACTGATTGTCAGCCATACGTTTTTCAACTTCTAGAATATGCAAGGTGGTTTTAATAACTGTGTCAGGATTCAGGCTAATTGAGTCAATGCCCAACTCAACCAGGTATTCGGCGATTTCAGGATAATCTGAAGGCGCTTGCCCGCAAATACCGGAATGGCGTTTGTTACGCCTTGCTCCGTCAACGGCAAGCTTTATCATTGCTTTGACTCCGTCATCACGTTCATCAAAATCAAATGCGACCATTTCTGAGTCCCGGTCAACACCCAACGTTAACTGGGTCAGATCATTGGAGCCGATGGAAAAGCCATCAAATAATTTTGCAAAGGCATCAATTTGGATGACATTGTTGGGAATTTCGCACATGACATAAATTTTAAGATCATTTTCACCCTGGGTAAGGCCTAAATCTGCCATTTTTGTCAGAACCCGTTCGCCTTCTTCAACGCGTCGGCAGAAGGGGATCATTAAAATGACATTTGTTAAGCCCATGTCATCGCGTACTCGTTTCATTGCTGCACACTCCAGTGCAAAGCCCTGTTCATAGGCAGGATGCGTGTAACGGGCGGCGCCACGAAAACCGAGCATGGGGTTTTCTTCTATAGGTTCGAAAGCATTGCCTCCGAGTAAAGATGCATATTCATTACTTTTAAAGTCAGACATTCGAACTACAACGGGTTTAGGGTAGAAAGCGGCAGCAATGGTGCCAACGCCTTCGGATAAACGTTGAATAAAATAATCTGCTGGGTCAGAGTAATTTTTCACCAGCTTGATGATTTTTTCCCGATCGGTTTGGTTTTCAATTTTATCGGGATGAAGTAAGGCCAGTGGGTGGGCTTTGATGTATTCATTAATGATAAATTCCATTCTGGCAAGACCCACGCCATCACTGGGCAAAAAACTGGTTTTGAATGCCAGTTCAGGATTGCCCAGGTTGATCATTATTTTTGTTTTTGGCCGCGGCATGTTGGCCAGGTCGGTTTCTATCACTTCAAAATCAATTTTTCCACGATAAATTTTGCCAATATCCCCTTCTGCGCAAGATACGGTAATGAATTCACCATTTTTTATTGTTGTTGTGGCATCATCGCAACCAACGATTGCGGGAATTCCCAATTCACGGGCAATAATTGCTGCATGGCAGGTGCGTCCCCCCCGGTTGGTGACAATTGCCGATGCAATTTTCATAATGGGTTCCCAGTCAGGTGTGGTGGTATCCGCTACCAGAACTTCACCAGGACGAAAATCGGCAATATGTTTTGTATCAGTTATGATATGTGCAGGGCCAGAAGCAATTTTTGCCCCTACCGAGTGTCCTGTTGTGATGATATCTCCATTCCCTTTTAGGCGATATTCCTCTAGTATTGTGCCGTGTTTTTGCGAGGCAACTGTTTCCGGGCGGGCTTGTACCATATATAATTTGCCATCAAGACCATCTTTAGCCCATTCCATATCCATTGGTCGGTCATGGCCTGCGTTTTGACTGTATAAACGCTCTACTTTGATGGCATAATCTGCAAGTTTCAGAACATCGTCATCAGATATGCAAAAACGTTGTTGCAGTTCCTTGGAAGTGGATATATTGGTTGTTGCTTCCCGGGTATTACCTTCCTGATAGACCATTTTTATTTTTTTAGAACCTAAGACTCGTCTTAAGACACAGCGATAGCCTTTTTCAAATGTTGGTTTATGAACATAAAATTTATCCGGTTCGACCGTACCTTGCACAACGTTTTCCCCTAAGCCATAGGCAGCTGTAATAAAAACCACATCCCGGAAGCCGGACTCTGTGTCGAGCGAAAACATCACGCCGCTGCTGGCAATATCAGAACGAACCATTTTCATAACGCCGATGGAAAGCGCTACTTCAAAATGATCAAAGCCTTGATCAATTCGGTAGTGAATGGCTCGATCAGTAAACAGGCTGGCAAAACAGCGTCGGCAGGCGTCCAAGAGAATTTCATCGCCATGGATATTCAAATAGGTGTCTTGCTGTCCGGCAAAACTGGCTGTCGGCAAATCTTCAGCTGTTGCTGAACTACGAACAGCTAGGCTTAGGGTGTCGCCATATTGTTGTTGCAACTGACGATAGGCAGCTAATATTTCTGATTTCAGATCATCAGGCAGCCCGGCTGAGTAGATTATATCACGGGCGCGTTTAGCAGATTTTGCCAGTTGGGTAACATCCACGTTTTCAATATTAGCCATAGTTTCACGTAAGGCATCCCAGGCATTGGCCTGATCCAGAATGTATCGATAAGCCTCGGCAGTAATGGCAAAACCATTGGGTACCTTGACGCCTTCAGGGGTGAGTTTTTGATACATTTCACCCAGCGATGCATTTTTTCCACCCACCAAGGGGATGTCATTGATACCGATTTCTTCAAAAAAACGTATGAATTTATAAGCCATCGTTTTGTCCTGTTCAGCCATGAGGGAATAATTCTGATATTTTACATTCCTTAGGAGGTTGTAGAATTTACGGGTTCGTAGCGAGCCAATGTCCCATTGCTTCAGTAGAATCATTGTTCATCTAATGAGCCTCCAAGTTTATTGCTACTGTATTTTAGCTTTTATCTGTAGGGTCAGACTCAAATTCGTTAGTATAAGTTTCATTGCGAACGATCAATTGGATTTTGTCGATAATACATTTGCAGCTGTTGATAAACATCAGGGAAATGGTTGTGTAAAATTTCTGGCGCAGAAAAAAAATATTCGCTAAAAACGGCGAAAAATTCTGCTGGGCTTGTTGCAGCATAAGGATTGACACAAACTCGATGATGATGTTCCAGGCGCTTATTTAGCCTTTGAAAAGCAGAACTGAATGCTTCAGTCCACTGTGTTGATTGCATTTCCAGGTGTAGAGGCGGCATACCGTTGGCTTTACCATTTAGCATATCCAGTTTGTGAGCAATTTCATGGATAATAACATTATGACCTTGATGGATCGGCTGCAAATCATTTTGAATATCATCCCAGGACAAAATCACTGGCCCTTTTGACCATGCTTCGCCACTTAAAATGCTTTCCTTATGATGGATGATGCCATTACTGTCCTGTTCATCCCGACTGATATAAAATGCACTTGGATAAATAATAATATCTTTCCATTTATCTAATAAATCAATGCCAAGGGTGAGAATTGGCAAGCAGGCCTGAGCAGCTATGATTACCTGCATTTTTTTAGTCACTGCTATTTCTATTCCGATGAAATTTTTCTGATGTATACTATTCGCGATTAAGAATGCACATTAACTAGCTGGCGCATTACATTGATTGCGAATATAATAGCGACATGAATGATTACCACCTATCAGACGACGAGATTAAACACCTTGAAGTGTTGC
>JALSJK010000052.1 GCA_026989395.1 Methylomonas sp. | reverse complement strand
TTGGCCAAGGGTCCGGTTATTCTAATCTTGGTTTTACCTGTAGCGTTACTAGCTCCTTGGTGGAGTAAAAGCAGTGATCAAAACAGTCCTTCTCTTTCCTGGCTACGCTGGTATGGCGGGGTGTTTTTTGCAATTTTAATGGGTAGCGCTATTGCATTAGCCTGGGCGCTTCCGGCTGCTTCTGCAGGGGGAAAAGCTTACCACGATGCGATACTTTGGGGGCAAACTGCAAACCGGGTTGTTAAATCATTTGCCCACTCAAGACCTTGGTGGTGGTATTTTCCACTGCTGCCTTTACTGTTATCACCCTGGAGTTTTTGGGCGCCTTTGTGGCGCAAGAGCCGTGTTGTTTTTCAAAGAAGCATTGATAGCGGCGCTAAATTCTCATTAACGATTTTTATCGGTGGGCTGATTTTATTGAGTTTGATCAGCGGCAAACAAATACACTATCTAATACCTTTATTTCCAGCCTTTGCACTTTTTGCAGCCAATGTTTTGGTTAGATCAAACAACGCTGTAACTTTAAGTCGGGTTCAAGCTGTTATTTTAACCATTCTGCCTGGGATAGTTGGCTTGTATATTCTTTTAACACCATTTATTGAGCCTTCACCGAAATTGCCCCATAGCCTAACCAGTCCTGCTTTGCTTTGGAGTATTCCTTTTTTAAGCATAGTGCTTGTAGCATTGATTAAGCCAAGTTTGTTTGCTCGGCCTACCGGAGTTGGGGCGCTTAGTTTATCGATTCTGGTATTTTGCTACGGAGCTTTTTTTCATCAAATGGCCCAAGATTACAACTTGAAGCCGATTGCCAATAAAATTGCTGAGCAACAAGCTTTAGGAATACCAGTAGGATTTACCGGCCGCGAATATAAAGCGGAATTTAATTTTTATGGTCGTTTACGGCAGCCTATTGAAATAATTCCTGAATGGCAAGAACCACAGCAGTGGCTTGAATCGCATAAAAATGCCGCAATTGTAAAAATTGTAAAACAAAAGCCTGCAAATGATCGTTTGTATGTGCCGGTATGGAACAAAGGAGACTATTATCTTTGGTTGCCTCCTCAAGAAACAAATGTCCCGGGTTAAGATTAGTATTGTTAACTCTCTTTAATAATCTCGTCTACTTCCTCGCCGCTCAATACTTCCTTCTTTTCCAATTCAGCGGCTAATTTATCCAGTATTTTTCGTTTCTCGTTCAAGATTTTGGTGGCTCGCTGATAGCCTTCTTCTACCAGTGCCTTGACTTCACTATCGATCAGTCGGGCAGTTTCTTCACTGTAATTTCTTTCCTCAACGCCCTGATGGGCCAAAAATTGCAGTTGTTGTTTTTTTCCATAGGTTAATGGTCCGAGTTTTTTGCTCATTCCCAATCGTGTTACCATTTCCCGGGCGATTTCAGATGCGCGTTCCAGATCATTGGAAGCGCCGCTGGTAACATCACCAAAGACAATTTCTTCTGCGACACGACCACCCATTATGCTATTTACGGTCAAAAATACCTCGCTACATTCATAATAATTAATTTACATTCAGTATGTTACATAACGTCAAAAGTGCATTTTTCAGCGTAAACAGTAAATATTGCAATTTGATCTTTAAGTTCCTGTTCACTTGACAGAAACTTTTCTTTTGTAGGTAATTGCAAGGTATAGCCCAGTGCAGCTACCCCACGAGGAATAATGGAAACTTTATGGACCGGTTCGCCGCTGGGTACCGTAACAGCGACCAGGGTATGCCCTGATTCATGAAAGGCAACCTTGTGTTTTTCCGGTGAATCCATAAGCCTATTTTTTTTCTCGGGACCTGCGATCACGCGATCAATGGCCGCTTCAAAATCCTGCATGGTCACTACTTCATGACGCCTTCTAACAGCAAAAATAGCAGCTTCATTGGCGATATTGGCGAGATCCGCGCCAACAAATCCAGGAGTACGCTGAGCGACAACTTTAAGATCAACATCTTCAGCCAGACGCATTTTTTTGGTGTGCAATTCTAGAATAGCGACTCGGGCATCAAGATCTGGCTTATCGACGATAATTTGTCGATCGAATCTTCCTGCACGCAGTAATGCCTTGTCCAGAATTTCTGGCCGATTGGTGGCAGCCATAACAACCACGCCAGATGATGGATCAAAGCCGTCCATTTCAGTTAAGAGTTGGTTTAAAGTTTGTTCCCTTTCATCGTGGCCACCCATAGCCGGACCCATGCCACGGGCAGCACCAATGGCATCCAGTTCATCAATAAAAATAATGCATGGGGCTTTTTGTCGGGCTTGATCAAACATATCCCGAACCCTTGAAGCCCCGACCCCGACAAACATTTCAATAAATTCCGAGCCGCTAATATTAAAAAACGGGACATCTGCTTCGCCTGCAACGGCTCGCGCTAACAGAGTTTTACCTGTTCCTGGCGGGCCGACAAGTAGTATACCTTTAGGCATACGCCCGCCTATTTTTTGTATGAGTTCGGGATTTTTCAGAAAATCAATGCATTCTCCAAGTTCTTGTTTGGCATCCTCGGCTCCGGCAACATCTTTAAAAGTGGTCTTTTTGCCTCCCTCAGGATGGATTCGGACACGGTTACCAATATTCAAAAATCCTTGAGCGCCTGAATCAATTCGTTTTGCCATCCATGTCCAGAATAAAAACAAAAGCCCAAAAGGTAGCACCCAATTAAAGAAAAAATTACTTAGCCAATTATCACCATGGCGAACAGTAAATTTAACGCCATTTTTTTCCAGTTCTGTTGCCAATTCATTATCAAACAATGGCACAGTGATAAAATATTCTTGTTTTGTTTCCTCAGGATCTAAATTCTCTGTTTTGAATTTCCCGGTAATCACTTTGTCAGTAATCACCGCTTCTTCGACCTTCCCTTCATGGACTTTTTGCAGAAATTCACTGTATGGAATTTCTTGTCGTTCCACTTGTTTTAACCCCTCCCAAACGTAAAGGGATATCAGCATGAAGAGAATGTAAAGCCAAAGATTAAATTCGGGCCTTTGCCAGGCTTTGGGCTCTGATGGCCGGTTGATTTCAATTTTTGGATCTTCGTCTTTTACATTGAAATTTTGTTTTTTCATGGTGTGAGAATTTTCTAAGTTTTGAAGAAGATAGATCAAATGTGTTGTTTAAGCATACTATCACCAATTTTTAACATTTCACATGACTTAATATTGTGAAAAATGAATTTTTCAGCGGCAATAACCTCTATATGTTATATTGTAAGTTAATGAGAATGATTAGTATTAAGCGTTAATGCATATGAAAGATTTAAAAGTTGGTGATTTTGGTAAAGTGGTAGGTTTTGATAAATCCGGTAAAGCCTACAGAAAACGGTTGCTTGCAATGGGGCTGACTCCTGGAACAGAATTCAGCGTAACACGATTTGCTCCGATGGGCGATCCAGTAGAAATAAAACTGCGCGGATTTTCGTTAACCTTGCGAAAAAATGAAGCTGACGTCCTGTTGGTTGAGAAGATCTAATGAGCACTGATTTAACCATCGCCATCATTGGCAATCCAAATTGCGGTAAAACCACCCTGTTTAATGCGCTGACTGGTGCAAAACAGCATGTTGGTAATTGGCCGGGCGTCACCGTTGAGCGTAAATACGGAGAGTATACGTATGATGGAAAAATACTTAAAGTCGTTGATTTACCAGGCACTTATTCCTTGGAAGCAAGTGATGATCAGGTTTCATTGGATGAGAAAATTGCCCGGGATTATGTCGCTTCCCGTGAAGCCGATCTGATCATCAATATAGTAGATGCTTCTAATATTGAACGAAATTTGTATTTAACATCCCAACTTATCGAAATGAAAGTTCCGATGATGGTGGTGTTGAATATGATGGACAGCGCTGAGCGTAAAGGCATCAAAATTGACATCGCCCTATTGTCAAAAAAACTGGGTTGCCCGGTCATTCCAGTGACGGCAGCAAGTTTACAAGGGATAGACAATCTTAAAACTGAAATCAATCGTTGCGCTGTTAGTAAACCCGTTCCAATTTCTGTTGTCACTTATGATCCAATCCTGGAACAGGCGATAGATCAATTGTCACAGAAGTTAACCGAAAAAGCAGCTCAATACCAATGTGATGAGAGCTGGCTGGCTATCAGGTTATTGGAAGATGATACTTTGGCAAAACAATTCGCTGGGCCAGAGTTGACCAGTCAGGCAAAAAAAATGCAAAAGGCAGTTGAGCAGCAAATTGGTGACGATATTGATATTGTCGCAGCCGATGCCCGTTACGATTTTGTTAACAAGTTAACCTATGCTTGTGTGAGTAAGTTAACTGAAGTTTCCCGAGACCTTTCTGATCGCATCGATCAGGTGGTATTGAACCGGTTTTTAGGGATTCCGGTTTTTTTGTTTGTGATGTATCTGATGTTTATGTTTACCATAAATTTCGGCACTGCATTTGTTGATTTTTTCGATCAACTGGTTGCCGCATTGTTGGTGGATGGTTTTTCGGTTTTATTAACCAGTTGGCATTGGCCGGAATGGTTGATTGTTTTGCTGACAGATGGCATTGGCGGCGGTATTCAGGTGGTCGCGACTTTTATTCCGATAGTGGGGTTTTTATTTTTGTTTTTATCGGTTCTGGAAGATTCCGGTTATATGGCCAGGGCAGCTTTTGTTATGGATCGATTTATGCGTTTGATCGGTCTGCCAGGCAAGTCATTCGTCCCTATGATTGTAGGGTTTGGTTGTAATGTACCTGCGATTATGGCGACCAGAACACTGGAAAGTCATCGTGACCGTATTTTGACTAATATTATGAATCCCTTTATGTCTTGCGGTGCAAGATTACCTGTTTATGCATTATTTGCAGCAGCATTTTTTCCGGTTGGCGGGCAAAATATGGTGTTTGGTTTGTATTTATTAGGTATTGCGGTGGCGGTATTAACTGGATTAATCATGAAGAGAACTTTGTTTCAGGGTGAATCAGCACCGTTTATCATGGAATTACCAACCTATCATTTGCCAACCATACGCGGTATTTTGATTCGTACCTGGGAACGCTTAAAAACCTTTTTGTTCAATGCAGGAAAAGTTATTGTGCCAATGGTGCTGGTTTTGAATTTTCTTAATGCTCTTGGTACGGACGGCAGTTTCGGTAAGGAAAATACCAATCAATCTGTTCTTAGTGAAATTGGTCGGGCAATGGTTCCTGTTTTTAAGCCAATGGGTATTGAAGAAAAAAACTGGCCAGCAACCGTTGGAATTTTCACTGGGCTTTTAGCCAAAGAAGCGGTCGTTGGTACTTTGGATGCCTTGTATAGTCAGTTAGGGCAAACCAATATTCAATCAGAACCGAAATTTGATTTAGGGGGAGCAATCACTGCATCTGTTATGACCATTCCAGAAAATTTAATGGGAATTCTGGATAGCGCATTGGATCCTTTAGGGCTGGATATAGAATCGGCCAATCAGGATTCTGATGTGGATAATAAAACATTTGGAGAAATGCAGGCTCGTTTTGATGGAAGAGTTGGGGCATTTGCCTACTTATTATTTATTCTCTTATATGCGCCTTGCGTTGCAGCAACTGCCGCTTTATATAGAGAAACTGGTTTGGCATGGACAGTTTTTGTGGTGTCCTGGACTACAGGAATTGCTTATATGACGGCGACCGTTTTTTATCAAGCAGCGACCTTTAGTCGACATCCACAGTATTCAAGCTTCTGGATTATTGGCTTGTTAAGTATTTTCGCGATGGTTATTTTAACTTTTAAAATATGGGGGATGAGACAAACAAGGCTCGGCCCAGGAGAAGTCACGAATGATCCTGTCTGATTTAAGAAATTATTTGCAACAACAACGACGTGTAGTTTTGGCTGATTTGGTCAATCATTTTGACATGGACCCTGATGCCATTCGGGGCATGTTGAACAAGTGGATTAGCAAGGGCAAGGTGAGAAAAATATCCGCAGAAAATGCGTGTGGTACCACTTGTTGTAAATGTGATCCTGTGCAAACGGAAATTTACGAGTGGGTTGAGTAATATACTTCGCGTGGTCACGTCTACGGATTTTGACGACTGAGTTTTTGCCGATAACTGCGTTAGTTGCGTAGCTTGCTATGCGCCTATTTTAATGCCTTGCTCTCGACAAAAATCAGTGCGCTATAAATTCCGCATCCGTGACCGTGCGAAGTATAAAATCGTCGATCAAATTTAAGAACATTTTGTTTTTTAGCTTTCACGTTTGAAAAATCCCCATGTAGTCTTTTCTAATATGAAATGAGTCTGAACAGAGATCAACTCTGTTCGCTGATTCGGAAGCAAGCTAGTACTACTTCATACCGAGTGATTTCATCAACCGTATTGATTTGATGAACGCCTTTTCCCCGCCTGAATATAGCCATTTTTCCCATCGCATTGAGTTTGCGTGTTTCACCAATAACGACGATTTGCCGAGACTTGATCTGATCAGTTTAGATTCATTTAATATTGGAATACGGGGTGAATTTCAGACTCATTTCGTATTGGAGAAAGCTATATAGTGTTTTACTAAAATTATTGTTATAAAATAAACGGCTTTGTGTAATAGAATTTTGGAATAACTTATGTTTTTTTCTCAAGGGAAGTTATCGGTATTAATGATACTGCTTATGAGTTTGGTTGTGGTCACGGTGCAAGCAGATAAACTCAAGCGAGCAATAAATATAGATATGGCAACCAACAGCGCTGGCATCAAATCACAAAAAAAGATTGATAAATACAGTGATCAGGCTCGAAAAGCATTGGCTGAATATCGTTCAGCTTTACGGCAAACTGAAACATTAGTCACTTACAACAGATATTTACAAACCTTAATTAAGTCCCAAAAAGATGAAAAAACTTCGTTAGAACAACAATTGCAAGATATTGAAACCACCCAGCAGGAAATTGTACCGTTAATTTTGAGGATGCTAGATAGTCTGGAAAAATTTATTCAATTGGATATCCCTTTTCTACCTGAGGAGCGCCAGCAACGACTACAACGATTAAAAGAAATGGTTAGTAGGGCTGATGTTACCAATGCTGAAAAATTTCGCCGTATTATAGAAGCTTTCCAAATTGAAAATGACTACGGAAAAACCATAGAAGCTTATCGAGCGAACCTGACAGCAGGAGATAATACAATTTCAGTGGATTTTCTGCGCCTGGGGCGGGTCGCGTTATATTATCAACGCCTGGATGGCAGCGAAACTGGATCTTGGAACAGAGAAACCAAAACCTGGGATATTTTATCTTCGGATTATCGAAATGCAATCAGTAAAGGCCTGCGAATTGCCAGAAAGGAAGCCGCACCTGATTTGCTAGAGGTTCCAGTGCCAGCGGCGGAGTCAGTTAAATGAAAAAAATACTCGCCATAATAACTCTAGTTTTTTTGGGATCAGCTGTTAGTGCGAAACATCTCGATCTGGATCAATTATTAAGAGAAGTCAAACAAGCCCAAAACCGTGAAGGAAAAATTAATAAGCAAAGGGAAGCAAAATTTCTGGCTGATAAAAGTCAGCAGCAAAAACTTTTGGCCACTGCAAAAGCAAAATTGCAACAGCAACAGCGGCTAAGTGATCAGTTACGGGAGCAGCTGGAAAGTAATGAACAACTACTCAGTGAGTTGGAAACCGAACTGGATAAACGCAGTGGTGTGCTCGGTGAATTGTTTGGGGTTGCCAAACAGGTTGCAGGTGATTTAAAAGCAGATTTAGAAAACTCGCTGGTTTCAGAACAGTATCCTAATCGAACCAAACAACTTGCCGAGTTGGTAAACAGTAAAACCCTTCCAACGATTGAACAATTGGAAACATTATGGTTTACCTTGCAGCAGGAAATGACCGAATCGGGAAAAGTGGTTCGTTATCCGAGCGAAATTTTGATTACTTCTGGTGAACCGAAAAAATCTGATGTGATCCGTATTGGCGTGTTTAATGCTCTGTCTGAAGAGGGAAAATATTTACGCTATTTACCGGAAACTTCAAAACTGGTTGAACTGGCCAGACAGCCAGAAAGTCGGTATTTATCTCTCGCCGAGGATTTTGTTAATACTCCCTCAGGAATTGCGGATGTTGCAATTGATCCGACGCGGGGAGTAATTTTAAGCTTGTTAATTCAAACACCGAATGTATTCGAACGTATTCACCAAGGTGGAGTTATCGGTTACATTATTTTGACATTGGGGGCAGTTGGATTAATTTATGGTATTTGGCGGCTAATAATTTTATCGATCACCGGCACAAAAATGCAGCAACAAATGCAGAGTACGGAACCTGATACCAGTAATCCATTAGGACGGGTATTTGCAGTCGCCCAGCAAAAGGGCATAGAAGATGCCGAGACTTTTGAGTTGTTGCTGGATGAAGCAATCACCAAAGAAATTCCACAATTGGAAAAAGGTCAGACAAGCATTAAATTACTTGCCTCTGTGGCGCCATTATTAGGATTATTAGGAACAGTGACTGGAATGATTGCAACGTTTCAGTCGATCAGTTTGTTTGGAACCGGCGACCCCAAATTAATGGCAAGCGGGATATCTCAAGCATTAGTTACTACTATGCTGGGGTTAATGGTTGCTATTCCATTATTGTTTTTACATAGCCTGGTTGCTTCCCGAAGTCGTACCCTGATTCAGATTTTGGATGAACAGTCAGCGGGATTGATTAGTAAACGATTGGAAAAATAATGTCTTTGCTATTCGATTTTTTTGATAGCTTGCGCTCGTTTTTAAATGCCGGGGGGACAGTTTTATGGATTATTCTATGGGTATCGGTTTGTCTTTGGTGCCTGATTGTAGAGCGATTGCTATTTTTTAAACTAGATTATCCTGTTTTAAAGGAACAATGGGTTAAACAATGGAATGAACGCAGCGATAAATCTTCCCAATATGCATTAACTATCAGAAAAGCGATAATTTCCGAGGCAAAAATCACCATGAGCCGGTTTTTGTCGATTATTAAAATGTTGATTGGGCTTTGTCCATTGTTTGGGTTATTGGGAACAGTGATAGGTATGATCCATGTTTTTGATGTCATGGCGGTGACAGGAACCGGCAATGCCAGAGCTATGGCTTCAGGAATATCACTGGCCACAATTCCGACGATGGCAGGAATGGTTATTGCGATTGCCGGGCTTTATTTTAAGAAATTAATCGAGGAATGGGTGGATGATGAAACCCATTTACTGACAGACTTACTAAAATATCATTAACAAATATCATGCGCCATAGAAGCAATCGATCTAATAATGGTCAAACTACAGAAATTGATATGACACCGATGCTGGACATCGTATTTATCATGTTAATTTTTTTTATTGTTACCACTTCCTTTGTAAAAGAATCAGGTATCGATGTTAATCGTCCAACCGCACAAACTGCGGAAAGAAAAGAGCAAGGACATATCATTGTTTCTATAAAACCAAATGGTGAAATCTGGATTGACAAACGCCAAGTTGATATTCGTGCAGTAAGAGCAAATGTGGCGCGCTTGCATGCTGAAAATCCTTTAGGTTCCGTCATTATCGCTGCTGATAAGGATACCAAAGTTAATGTGCTGGTGCAGGTAATGGATCAGATTCGTTTGGCCGGAATTAGCAACGCATCGATTGCAACAGAAACAGAATCTCAGTGAAGCGTTTTTTCATTGCATTTTTTTTGGGAGTGGTTTTTTCCATAGGCTTGTTTTGGTTGATGCATTTCATGATCACTAACAACCAACAAGGATTCAAGAAAACCGAAAGCCTGAAAATGGTTGAGTTCGTGCGGTTGAAAAGACAAACCCAGTTACAAACCAAAGACAGAAAAATCCCTGATAAGCCACCGCCTCAAAAACGACCTCCGCCGCCAAAAATGCAAGTGGCTCAAACCAATATCGCCCAGCAACATATTTCGAATATGAAAATGCCTAACCTGGATTTGCCAGCTCAGACGGGTCGTTTCAGTGGTCCAGGAATCAGCGGTTTGCAAGTCGCTCAAGGCCAAATGGAAATCAGCACGAATCTTGTGCCATTGGTTCGTATTCCTCCGCGATACCCGATGCGTGCAGCATCAAGGAAAATCGAAGGCTGGGTGAAAGTTGAATTTACCATTACTAAAACAGGTACCGTAAAAGATCCGAAAGTTGTTGCAGCACAACCTCCTAATATATTTGATCGTGCCGCATTGAAGGCAATTTCACGCTGGAAATTCAAGCCTAAAATTGTTGATGGAAAAGCGCAGGAACAGCGTGCCGTACAGATCCTTCAATTTAAACTATCCAAATGATTCGACTGAAATTTTTGTTGCTTTGTTTTGTATTGATTAGTTCGCCGGCTTTCGCCAAGGAAGCTGATCAATCAACAGTGGTTTCCGCATCGTTATACAAGAAATTATCCAGAGTTGAAAAACTGATTGATAAAAAGTCTTATTCCAAGGCCCGACAAATACTGATTAATGCTTTGGGAAAAGTAAAAAAAGGGACTTATGAAGAAGCGGTGGTATTGCGGACATTGGCTTCAATTTATGCAATGCAGGAACAATATTCAAAAGCTGCTGAATATTTATCCAAAGCGCTGGGACTTGATGTGTTGCCAGCAAAGCAGCAGCAACAGGTATTGTTAAATTTAGGTCAGATATATATGGCCTTGGGTAAATATGCAAAAGCAGTCAATATTTTACAGCCCTGGTTAAAAGCCAAGCCAAAATTAGATGCACAAATTGCAATTTTATTGGCTAATGCTTACACTCAGTTAAAACAATATCATAAAGCTCTCCCTTATGTTGAACAAGCTATTCGAATGAGCAAAAAACCACCGGAGTCGTGGTATCAGCTGAATCTAGCATTACTGTATGAATTAGGGAGATATTCTGCTGCAGCCAACATTTTGGAACAATTAATTACCAGATTCCCGGAAAAAAAACAGTATTGGACGCAGTTATCCAGTGTTTACCAACAGCTTAAACAGTATAAAAAAGCACTTGCGATTCGTGATTTGGCTTACAAAAAAGGTTTAATCAACACCGAAAAAGAAATTCTGGAATTAGTGAATCTTTATCTTTATGTTGATTTACCCTATAAAGCCGCGCAGCTTTTACAATCGGAAATTAATAGCAAGCGCGTGAAAGGAAACTCTAAAAACTGGGAATTATTGGCTAATGCATGGACTCAGGCGAAAGAATTTAAAAAAGCAACGTTAGCGTTAGAAAAAGCTTCCCATTTGAATCCTAAAGGAGCGCTTTATCAGCAATTAGGCCGTATTTATGTTGAGCAGGAAAATTGGTCTGCTGCTGTTAATGCACTGACTAGGGCTTTACAAAAAGGTGGATTAAAAAATCCAGGTAATGCCTATTTGCTGCTTGGCATGAGTTATTATGAGTTGAAAAAAATCAACAAGGCTAAACATGCTTTTATTCAAGCAAAAAAATATAAAAAGACCAGAAGGTCAGCCCAGCAATGGCTGGATTATATTTCTTCAGAAAAACAGCTGAAAATTTAATCATTTTTTGGTCTTTGCTATTTAACAGGTAATAGCGTTGGGTCATCATATAACCGTTTGTTTTTCCAGCCAGAAAAAACGCTTTCATCAAAAGGTAAATCATTATCTATTGCGTATTCATAACAGCTTCTAAATAATTTTGCCGTGCGGAATGCGTGTAATTCGTCATCTGCAGTGATTTTTTCTACATTACCGACCTGAAATGTTTTATTTCTGGATTTACCGTTGTGTACCCAAAAAACGGTATAGCATAAGTAACTTTTGTCCTTGCGATGATCATATTTAATTGTTCGAGATACGCCGGTGACGCCAGTCGTGGTTTTGTTTTTTGGCGGCTTGAGAAATCTGGTCTTGCTGCCTTTTAAAACAACCAACATCTGATCACGCCAGGTAATGGCGGCTTTAAGTGATTTATTTCTATTTCCCCATAATTTATGAGAGAAATACCGGCTATTTTCTTTTCCTCGTCTTACAATGCGAACTTGGTAGCCAAATACATCTGGTTCTGTAATATGCTTGTGTTTTGCCATATCTGCCATAGGTTCTAGGTTCTCTTGTTTATCAGCTACTTGTAATGTGTATGAAAATCAGAAAAAAAGGAAGACCTTTTCCTGATTAATTGCGTAGGTTTTATACTACAAAAATACCATTATAATATAGCTGTAATCAAGACAAAAATTTGTCTGCCTTAAATTGCTTGAAATATCTAAATTTGCAGTTTAAGGTATAGCGATCTATTTCTTAGTGATTTAGTGTAGAATATCCCTAGCCACTTTCTGTGGACTACTTCATAAAAGCAAAAATTCCATTTTATTTTTTATTGTTAAGGAGATTAATTATGGCTGTACTAGTTGGTAAACCCGCACCAGATTTTACTGTGCCCGCTGTGTTAGGCGATGGTCAAATCGTAGATGAATTTAATTTTTCTGCTGCAACCAAAGGTAAGTATGCGGTCATCTTTTTCTATCCATTGGATTTTACATTTGTATGTCCAAGTGAATTGATTGCCATGGATCATCGGTTAGATGAATTTACCAGTCGCGGAGTTGAGGTGATTGCAGTTTCGATAGATTCGCACTTTACCCATAACGCTTGGCGGAACACTCCAATTGAAAAAGGCGGGATTGGGCCAGTCCGCTATACCATGGCAGCAGATATTGCCCATACAATCTGTAAAGATTATGATGTAGAGGCAGCGTCACCTGCTGTTGCCTATCGGGGTAGTTTTTTGATTGACCGTGAAGGCGTTGTACGTCATCAGGTCGTTAATGATTTACCGCTTGGTCGTAATATGGATGAAATGCTACGCATGGTTGATGCTTTGCAGTTCTTTGAAGAGAACGGCGAAGTCTGTCCGGCAGGCTGGAAAAAAGGTGACCCTGCTATGAACGCGAGTCCAGAAGGTGTAGCAGAGTATTTAAGCAATAACGCAGATAAATTATAAGTATTTCCAGGAGGATTCGGGTTGAGGGGCAAGGAGGAGTTGAGCGATTTTTTTGATCATTTGAGGCGCACATAGTGGTGTTACGCAACGAAAAAAATCCCTTTCCATTCTCGCAGTAGAATCTTCCTTAATCTGATAATCTCCTGGCTCTGTGGAAATGCATTGAAGTTTCGGTGCATTTCCATAATACCGAATCAGATAGCAAGTTTAATTACCTGTATCTGTGCCATAGTGAAGCTACAGATACAGGAATTATTGAAGAAAATTTATTCTTCACTGCCAGCCGTCAATAGAAATCTCTGTCTTATAAAGATAGTAATGAGAATAGCTAAAATCGCCGGGATTTGGCGGATAGCCAATAAAACCCCAACAGAACTGTGGGCAAACATATCCAATAGCGGATTTGCAACGGCTAAAGTTGAAATCCACCATGCCAGCCAATAACCAATTAACCCAATTATTGCCCATTGAAAGGCTGGTACGCCTTGTTTTTTTGCTGTACTGTAAAACCACCATAAAAAGAAAAAACCAGCTAGTTTTGCGAGCAACATATGCGTCTCCCCCTTTTTTATTTTGTAAGTATAGAACGCGAAAATCATAACTATACACCATCTCGATTAAACTCAGGAAAATGAAATGGGCAAATTACTAAAATCAATCCTGGTTAGTATTTCAATACTACTGGCGGTTATTATTGTTACAGCCGTACTTTTTATTAGTTTTATTGATCCGAATGATTTCAAACCAGAAATAGAACAAATTGTTTTTCGACATACAGGAAAAAAACTAATCGTTGAAGGAAATCTTGATTTATCAATATTTCCCTGGTTGGGAGTTTCAACCGGGAGATTATTATTAATTGATCCGGAAAATGATAATCAACAACCATTAGCCACAATTGATGAAGGAAACATTAAAGTCAAATTATTACCCTTGCTGAGAAAAAAAATAGAGGTCAGCACAGTTACTTTAAAAAACCCAGTAGTATTTTTCCACAGGGACAAACAAGGGATGAGCAACTGGAAACGTCAGCTGAAACCAAAAAAACCCTCAGTCGTTACTGATAATATTTCACCTGGCTTGGCAAGCCCTTCAATTAAAAGTGTCGATGATGGAGATAAAGACAACAAGCAACAGTTTTTTGTGCCCAAAGATCTCATAATTTCAGGCGTTAGAATTGAAAATGGTCAAATTCAATGGCAGGATGAAAGTAAGGCTAAGCAGTTTGAAATAAATCAACTAGATTTTAAAATTGATACATTGGCATTTGAGCAACAAGCACCATTTGGATTATCTTTCAAATACCAGCCTCAACAAAAACAACCGGTACAATTTTCTGGCAAAGGGCGAATTACAGTTACTAAAGGTTTTAATCAATTCAAGCTGGAAGATCTTAAAATTGAGTTGTTATCACAGAGTTCTGGCAAAGATCCTATGAATATTGTCGCGGAAAGTAAGCTTGTTGCGTATGACAGAACGACTCAAGGTTTAGTAATACCTGAAGTGACAATAGATTCAAAGGAGATAAAGTTATCGGCTGAATTAACAGCAAATCAAGTAAAAGATAATCCGGTTATTCAAGGCAAGATAAATATTACGAAATTTAATCCACGCCAGTTTTTGGCTTATCTTGGCAAAACTGTATCCGCACCAGATGATGTTTTGACTCAATTATTGGGTTCCTTTCGACTGGTAGCATCGAAGGAAAGTGCAATAATTAACAGTATTAAATTGAAAATAGACGAATCAACTATCCAAGGTAATCTGAAGATAATTGACTTTAAACAACCCGTTTATAACTTTGATATTGCAGTTGACGACATTTCATTAGACCAATATGCCGAGTTAAAATTGAGTTCTGTTCAAGTAAAAAAGGAAAAAAAACCAATCGTAACCACAGGCGAAAAAGTTAATGATCTTCCACCAATCAAGACCAGCGTACAAAAACCGGAACCAGAGGAAAAAATAGAAAAAAAACCGGAAAAATTATTTTTGCCAGTTGACCTACTTAGACAGATTAATGCATCAGGAAAATTGACCATCAATAAAGCAATTTTTAAAGGCTTGAAATTGAATAATCTGGTCATTGATTTAGATGCCGGTAATGGTGTTTTGAAAACACAGCACAGCGCTAGTCCATTTTACCAAGGGAAATATGTTGGTAATTTGCGTCTTGATGTGAAAAGTAAACAACCGACCATTAGTATGGATGAACAATTAACGAATGTTAGAACCGGCCCTTTGCTAAAAGATTATTATGGGAAAACTTATGTAAGCGGCGTATTAAATGGCCGGTTAAGATTTCAGGGTTCTGGAAATACCAAGAAGGCATTAAAGAAACATTCTACAGGCAATGTAAAGTTAGTTTTAAAGGATGGAAAAATATATGGCTTTAATCTTCAGGAAATAGTTAAAGAAGGAAAAGCCATTTTAAAAAATAAAAAAATTACTGAAACAAAAAAATATACTGAATTTGCAATTATAAAAGCAACCGCCTCTATCAAAAACGGCTTGGTAAAAAATAATGATTTATATGCTGAATCTAAGCGATTGCGTGTTTCGGGCAAAGGCACATTTAATTTGCTTAATGAAAAGCTGGATTATCATGTTTTAGCAAAGTTGATGAAACGTAAGAAAACACCCGCAGACACAGAGCAGGTTAAACGAACACTGGGAATTCAAATAGCTGGTCCTCTCAAACAGCTGGTGTACACATTAGACCTTAAATCATTAATTACCGATAAAGAAAAACAAAAGCTTATTAATAAAGCTGAGAAAAAACTGGGAAAGGAAGTCGGTAACTTATTGAAGCAATTGCTGCAATAGTTCAAACCATGAAACCGGAACAATTCCAGGCAGCTTTGTTAAGCTGGTTTGAAATAAACGGCCGCAAAAACTTGCCTTGGCAAAAAAACGTTACCCCTTATCGTGTCTGGGTTTCAGAAATTATGTTACAACAAACTCAGGTGGCTACAGTTATCCCTTATTTTGAAAAGTTCATCAATAAATTTCCAACTGTTGAGGACTTGGCAAGTGCGGAACTTGATGAGGTTCTTCATCGCTGGTCGGGTTTAGGATATTATGCCAGAGCAAGAAATATGCATAGAGCGGCAGTTATAATTAACGAACAAGGCTTCCCTGATAGCAAAAATGAGTTGATGAAATTGCCGGGCATAGGCGAATCAACTGCTGGGGCAATATTGTCAATTGCTTTCAAACAAAGCCATGCAATCTTGGATGGTAATGTTAAAAGAGTTCTATGTCGTTTTATGGCGCTTGAAGGGTGGCCAGGGCAAAGTGCAATCAATAAGTTGTTATGGCAATACAGTCGGTTTTTTACACCCAAAAAAAATACCGCTGATTATACGCAAGCCATTATGGACTTGGGGGCGACAATTTGCACTAGAACTAATCCGCATTGTATTAAGTGTCCAGTGAGTGAGGCGTGTAAAGCTAAGCAATTGGACCGAGTGAATGATTTTCCAACGCCAAAGCCAAAAAAATACATTCCCTCTAAAACGTGTGTTTTTCTGATATTGAATAATAATAAAAAGGAAGTTTTATTGGAAAAGCGGGCTCCAATTGGTATTTGGGGAGGGTTATGGAGTTTACCCGAATTTTCTAATGTTGACGGTGTGATGGAATGGTGTCAAAGGTACAATATAAGTACGGCTAATTTCCAGTGTTCATCTTCCAAAAGGCATACGTTTTCACATTATCATCTGGATTATTCAGCCATTATCATCAATCATAAAAACCCTGTAAACTATATTGGCGAAGCAGAAAAAACGATTTGGTATGACAAAAGTGCAAAGAATTTACAAGTCGGATTGCCTGCGCCTATAAAAAAATTAATTGATCATATTTGATGGTGAGGAAAAAATGGCGAGAATGGTTCAGTGTGTAAAATTGGGTATCGAAGCGGAAGGTTTGGAGAATCCGCCCTTTCCAGGTCAAAAAGGACAATATATTTTTGATAATGTGTCTAAGCAAGTCTGGGATGAATGGTTAAATATGCAAACCATGTTGATCAATGAATATAAACTGGCCAGTTTTGAACCTAAGGCCAGGAAATTTCTGGAAGAAGAGCGGGAGAAGTTTTTATTTGGTGAAGGCTTCACCATGCCCGAAGGCTATGTGCCGCCAAAAAGTTAGTCTGACATTAAGGTTCATGCAATTAGCTCGTTTTGAGTGGCTTGCATGGACCTTTTTATGCTTTTTTATTAATGCTTCATCGATTCAAAGAATTCAGCATTAGTTTTAAAATCTTTAAGCTTGCCTAACAGAAATTCAGAGGCAGCCATTTCATCCATTGGTTGCAATATTTTCCGCAATATCCAGGTTTTTTGCAGTTCATCAGGGCTAACCAGATATTCTTCTCGGCGTGTTCCAGAGCGGTTAATGTTGATTGCTGGATAAACGCGACGTTCGGCGATTTTTCTATCCAGATGCAATTCCATATTGCCAGTACCTTTGAATTCCTCGTAGATAACTTCATCCATTCTGGAACCCGTATCGACCAATGCTGTGGCAATAATCGTCAGACTTCCGCCTTCTTCGATATTTCTGGCCGCGCCAAAAAATCGTTTTGGTTTTTCCAGGGCATTAGCATCTACACCGCCCGTCAGGACTTTTCCAGATGAAGGTGCTACGGTATTATATGCGCGAGCAAGCCGAGTGATTGAGTCTAACAGAATAACTACGTCATGTTTGTGCTCAACCATGCGCCTGGCCTTTTCTATGACCATATCTGCAACTTGAACATGGCGGGTGGCGGGTTCATCGAAAGTACTGGAGACCACTTCGCCTCTAACACACCGTTCCATTTCTGTGACTTCTTCCGGACGTTCGTCAATCAGTAATACTATTAAATAGCAATCTGGATGATTTTGGGCGATTGATTGTGCAAGACTTTGCATAATCATAGTTTTACCGGCTTTAGGAGGAGAAACGATTAAACCGCGTTGGCCTTTGCCAATTGGCGCAACCAAGTCGATCACTCTACCGGTCAAATCTTCAGTCGTACCGTTACCAAGCTCCAATCGAAATCTTTCGTTTGGAAAGAGTGGCGTTAAATTTGTGAATAAAATTTTGTGTTTGGTATTTTCTGGCGGCTCGAAATTAATGCTTTCAACTTTGAGCATAGCGAAATAACGTTCGCCGTCTTTAGGGGGGCGGATTTTGCCGCTAACTGTGTCACCGGTTCTTAAACTGAATCGGCGGATTTGACTCGGAGAAACATAAATGTCATCAGGGCCGGCCAAATAAGAAGCAGAGGGCGAGCGTAAAAAACCAAAGCCATCTTGTAATATTTCTAAAACACCATCGCCGTAAATATCTTCACCACCTTTGGCATGTTTTTTCAGGATGGCAAAAATTAAGTCTTGTTTTCTTGATCGGGAGACATTATCGATGCCAAGAGATTCGGCTATGCTGATAATTTCGCTAATGGGTTTTAATTTTAATTCACTAAGGTTCATAGAATGAAATAATAGATTTTATGTAAGCGTACGCGAATGCACGCAAGGGATAAGGAAGTATGTTATGAGGTTCTATTGGGTATTAATTGATGCTATTTTTGGCGCAAAGAAACATGCACTTTGTAAGTATAACCGAAAATTCAGACCCGTCAAATAATTATTTATTGAAGGGTCTGTAAAACCATTGGCTTTTAAAGATTATTATCGAGAAATTCGGCTAATTGGGATTTTGTTAGCGCGCCAACCTTGGTGGCTTCGACTTCACCGTTTTTAAAAAGCATCAATGTTGGGATACCTCTAACACCGAAATGCTGAGGTGTTTCAGGGTTTTCATCAATGTTTAGTTTAGCGACGGTTATTTTATCTTTATATTCTGCTGCAATTTCATCCAGAACAGGGGCAATCATTTTGCAGGGTCCACACCATTCTGCCCAATAATCGACAAGGACAGGTTTACTGGCTTTTACGACTACGTCGTCAAAATCACTATCAGTTACATGAAGGACTGCGTCACTCACGTTGATCTCCAAATGTTAATAATTAAGCGGGAACTATAGGAGGGAACGACTATTTTTGTCAATATTTTTTAATTATTTTTGATAATTTTTCAGAAAATTCATGGAATATTAAGGCTTGGTGGTATATGGGTAACAACCATAAATTCGTTCTGATTCGTAAAATACGGTATTCTATAGGACTATGAAAAAATCACATTTGACCGAAACACGATTCAGTAATCTGGAGTTATCCAAATCCATTCTCCGCAGCCTAAAAGATGCTGCTTTTGAACAATGCACCCCGATACAAGACCGGGCCTTACCATTAGCACTACGCGATAAAGATATCGCTGGGCAAGCCCAAACGGGCACTGGTAAAACAGCAGCATTCTTGTTGGCGACTTTTCAGCGTTTAATTAACGATGAAGCCAAAACCATCAAAAACCCTAGGGCTATAATTATAGCGCCAACTCGGGAGCTTGCCATCCAAATTCATAAAGATGCGGTATTGCTCAGTAGTCATCTGGATTTAAAGTTTGCTTTAACCTATGGTGGGACCGATTACAAAAAACAGTTGCAGGCAATTAAATCAAATGTAGATATCATCATTGGGACACCTGGCCGGATCATTGATTTTTACAAGCAACAGGCTTTTTCTTTAGATCATATCCAGATAATGGTTCTGGATGAAGCTGACCGAATGTTTGATATGGGATTTATCAAGGATATCAGATTTTTGTTACGCCGAATGCCGGCGCCTGAAAAGCGTTTGAATATGCTGTTTTCTGCCACATTATCATTTAAAGTGACCGAATTGGCTTATGAGCATATGAATAATCCGGTCATGATAAAAATCGAAACCGAGGCGGTTACATCCAAATCCATTAATCAATTTTCTTTTTGTCCAGCTAATGAGCAAAAAATTCCTCTTCTGATAGGTATTTTAAAAGCCCATAATCCAGAGCGTTGTATTATTTTTGTCAATACCAAAAAAGCCGCTGAACTGCTGAATAGTTATCTTGAAGCTAATGAATATAAAGCGGTAACGCTAAGCGGTGATGTGCCACAGGAAAAGCGTCAACGTTTACTGAAAAGTTTTCAGGAAAATAAAGTTCCAATAATGATTGCAACCGATGTTGCCGCGAGAGGGTTACATATACCTGAAGTTTCCCATGTGATTAATTATGATTTACCGCAGGATGTTGAAGATTATGTGCATCGAATCGGGCGTACCGCACGTTTTGGTGCCAGTGGCGAAGCCATCAGTTTTATTTGCGAAGAATATGCCTATTCCATGCCTGATATTGAAGACTATATAGGTGAAAAAGTCCCTGTTAAGTCAATCACAGAAGATTTATTGGCAACTGATCTCAAAAAACCAGAAACAAGATCGCCGCGGTCTAAAAGCTATTCCCGAAACAGACCACCAAGAAAAAACCCATCAACACGAAGCCGCGAAGTTAAAGCCCCGTCATAAGTTCCCTAAAGTCAGTAATGGAAGGAAAGCCATCTATGATTTTTTGGGGTTGTTTGGTGTCAGGCAGACTTACTGAAATGACATGTTTAATGCCGAAATTACTGGCCGCTTCGAGAACTTTTAAATTATCATCGACAAGGACTGTTTTGGATTTATCAAACGGATTTTTTTTCTGGAAGAGGGGCCAAAAATCAGGGTGCTCTTTTGGTTGACCAAAATCATGCGAGCAAACCAGTTCATCAAAAAATTGCGTCAGACAGGTCTTTTCCATTTTCAAATTCAGGCTGTCACGATGAGCGTTAGTGACTAAAAATAATTTTTGTGATGATTGGTTGGCCAGAGTCAAAAATTCAGTAACATGAGGCAGCACAGCAATCAAGCCGGAAATTTCTCTTTTTAATCCGACAATATCAAGTTCTAATGCTTCGCTCCAATAGTCCAAACAATACCATTCAAGCTTTCCCTGCATAGCTTTAAATTGGGGAATTAATTGCTGTTTGGCCTGTTCATTTGTCAGATTATGAAGATCTGCAAATTTTTCAGGAACAAATTCCTGCCAGAAATGATTATCAAAATTCAGATCCAATAATGTACCGTCCATGTCCAGCAAAATGGTGTCTATTTTTTTCCAATCCAGCATCAATCTAGCGTATAGTTTAAGTAATTTAATAGGGAATATGATTGTACGATGCCTGAAAAGCCGAAAATTCTCAATAGTAAAATAGTTGCAACCTCAAGACTTTTTTCTATAGAAGCGTTAGATCTCGAATTTAGTAATGGTGAGCTGCGAACCTTTGAAAGGTTAGCCCGTAGCGGATCTGGAGGAGCGGTTCTTATCGTGCCATTGATAGATGACGAAACGGTATTGCTGATTCGAGAATATGCAGCAGGAACTCATCGCTATGAATTAGGGTTGCCAAAAGGCAAAACTGAACCGGATGAACCTGTTTTGACGACTGCAAACAGGGAATTAAAAGAAGAAGTTGGGTATGGAGCGCAGAATTTGCAGCATTTGACAACGTTATCACTTGCTCCCGGGTATCTGGAACACACCACGGATATTGTTATTGCTCGTGATCTGTATGAAGAAAAGTTGCCGGGGGATGAGCCTGAAGAACTGGAGGTGGTTCCCTGGAAATTATCAAATCTTGCCGCACTTTTTGCTACGGGAGAATGTACTGAAGCGCGTAGTATTGCCGCTTTGTTTTTAACACAGGAGTTTTTAAAGAATGAGCAATAATCATTTCGCTTCATTGCTTGAGTCGGTTAAACCAATTGCTGAGCAAGCCGGTGAAAAAATAATGGATATTTATGGCAGCAGTTTTGATGTGGACACCAAACAAGACAATTCGCCACTGACAGAGGCAGATTTGGCTGCCCATCATCATATTGTCAATTCACTGGCTGACATTGCTAATTATCCAATTCTTTCAGAAGAATCAGCTGAAATTTCCTTTTCAGAACGTTCCAAGTGGGAAACTTACTGGTTGGTTGATCCTTTGGATGGAACCAAGGAATTTATTAAGCGAAATGGCGATTTTACCGTCAATATTGCTTTGATTCATCAACATGAGCCGGTATTGGGTGTTGTTTATGTTCCTGTGACTAAGCAAGTGTATTTTGCTGCTGAAGGAAATGGTGCTTTTAAACAATTGCCTGAGCAAGCGGCCAAGAAAATTTCGGTAAAAAAGAATTCTTCTGACAACTTGGTGGTTGCCGGTAGTCGCTCGCATATCACTGAAGAGTTGAAAACCTATCTGGATAAATTACCCCCACATGAACTGATTTCAATTGGCAGCTCATTAAAATTATGTCTGGTTGCAGAAGGTTTAGCAGACTTGTATCCCCGCATTGGTTTAACCAGTGAATGGGATACCGGGGCTGCACAATGTGTAGTTGAGCAGGCGGGAGGAAAAGTGGTTGATTTAGAAGGTAATCGTTTGCTTTATAATACCAAGGAGTCTTTGTTGAACCCTTATTTTTTGGTATTTGGTCATAATCAATACGACTGGACCAAATTTGTTTAAACAATATTTCACAAAAATAAACTTAAAATTAATAGAGCATGAAAGTTCTAAAAAAACTGTTTGAAAAGAATCGAGAGTGGGCCGAAACAATAAAATCAGAAAATCCTGATTTTTTTACAGACCTCGCTCAATTACAAGCTCCGGATTACTTATGGATAGGATGTTCGGATAGTCGTGTCTCTGCAAATCAGATTGTCAATCTAAAGCCGGGTGAAGTTTTTGTACATCGAAATATTGCCAATGTAGTTGTTCATACAGATTTGAACTGCTTATCCGTAATACAGTTTGCCGTTGAAGTACTTCAAGTGAAACATATCATCGTATGTGGTCATTATGGTTGTGGCGGCATTAAGGCAGCGATGGAAAATGATACACATGGATTAATTGATAACTGGCTCAGGCATATCAAAGATGTTTATCGTTATCATCAGAATGAAATTGATGCACTTCAGGATGAAGATGAAAAATTAAAAATGCTTTGCGAAAAAAATGTTATTGAACAAGTCGCTAATGTTTGTCATACAACGGTTGTTCAGGAAGCCTGGAGAGCTGGTCGGGCGC
>JALSJK010000051.1 GCA_026989395.1 Methylomonas sp. | reverse complement strand
GGCAGGAATTATTCTCAGTTTAAGATCGCTTGTTCAATCCGGCGATCGATGGGAACAATTCTGGAATAAAATTAATCAATATGGAGCGCAATGTTATACATGAAACATCATATTGAGGCTTCACCCTCCAGCGAAGAAGTTAGCTTTTCCATGACTGAAGTCTCGGTAATTTCCAGTGCAAATGATTCAGGTGCAATTTCATGCTTGTTAGTGAGTGAAATAAGCTGCTCCGGCAGGCTCAAACTGGTGATATTGTCAGCTGAAACATTCACTGAAATCACGGTACTAAATCCACTTGCTTGCCATTGTTGGCTTTGAGCAACCGCTATATTAATAATCTCTTCAGTCAATTCCCCGATCAGATCACTTTTCTCCGCCAAAGCAATAAACTGTCCGGGAAAAATCAATCCCAATTCTGGATGCTGCCAACGAACTAGCGCCTCTACTCCTAATAAATCTCCGGTTCTCATGTCGAGCTGTGGTTGATAATAGAGAACCAGTTGATGTTGCTGAATTGCCAGCTGCAATTCTTCAGCAGTAACTGTCGGAATAGCCGTTAATTTTTTTTCTGAAAACTGCTCGCCCCCAATAGCTATACTTTCAAGGATATTAACAAACCGTTGTATTTTGATCGGCTTTACTAAACTGGCCAATACTTTAATTTTATGAGCCTCTGCCAATTGCTGGGCAGAATGTAATACGCGCTCATCAAAGCCGCTAATTAATATTAATAAAAAGTTGGCCTTTTTGTCAGCAAGCGCCCGAATTACTTCGATACCATCAATATCAGGCATATGAAGATCCAGGACCAGAATAAAGTTTTCTGTTAAATCATAAGTAAGAAAAGTGGCGGCGCTTTGTTCAGCGACAACTACCCAACCAGATTTGGCTGCAACCTCACCCAATAAACCCGCATACTGCACATCATCATCAAGAATATATAATTTTGGTTTTGAGCTCATACGCCCATCTCTTTAACATTTCACGAAAAAACCCTCACACCTAAAGTAAAAACAATTGCAATACAGAATACGAATTAGGGCGAACATAGAATCTTAAGGCAATGTTAATATATACACACCATGATTGTCTACTCAAAATCATGGTATTCCTTATCAATTTTAGAACAACTTTTCGCCATGCAATCTGAACAACTCATTGATCAATTCCTTGACGCTATGTGGGCTGAACGGGGCTTATCTGATAATACGTTAAGCGCCTATTGCAGCGATCTAAAAATTTTTGATCACTGGTTAAAAAATAAAAGTCTGCTTGATGTTGATGAAGGGGATATATCGGGCTTTTTAGCCAAGCGCTTCCATGATGGCGTTGGCAACCGTACTTCAGCCCGTATTTTATCAAGCCTGCGGCGGTTTTATGGCTATCTGAACCGGGAGAATATTAAAACTACCGACCCTACCGGATTGATTGAGTCGCCCCATATTGGCAGACAACTTCCTGTTTCACTTTCTGAACATGATATTGAATTATTGCTTGATGCCCCAGAAACCAGTTCTACAATTGGGTTTCGTGATCGGACTATGCTGGAAATGCTTTATGCAACTGGATTACGAGTTTCGGAACTGGTTGGATTAACTCAGGATCAGGTTAATCTTCGCCTGGGTGTCGTCAAAATCATGGGAAAAGGCAATAAAGAGCGACTTGTACCAATCGGTGAGGAGGCTTTGGACTGGCTCGAACAATATCTTGCTATTCATAGAAAAGCCATCCTTAAAGACCGGCAAAGTGATAAATTGTTTGTCACAAACCGGGCAACGGGTATGACACGGCAGGCTTTTTGGCATATTATTAAGCGCTGCGCAAAAAAAGCGGGGATCAATAAAGAACTATCACCTCACACCCTTAGACATGCCTTTGCGACACATTTATTAAATCATGGCGCAGATCTTCGGGTTGTACAGTTACTACTGGGACATAGTGATTTATCAACCACCCAGATTTATACCCATATTGCTAAAGCCAGATTACAAGAACTACATGCTAAATTTCACCCGCGAGGATAATTGCTAATGCCCAACAAGATTCACCCAACTGCCTGTATTGCCGATAGCGCTTCACTTGGAGAAAACGTAACTATCGGACCATTTGTAGTTATTGAAGAAAATGTCGATATTGGGGATGACTGTCAGCTTGGCTCTCATGCGGTTATTCAAAGCTTTGTAAAAATGGGGCGTGGCAATATTGTTCATCCTCATGTGGTTCTGGGCGATTTACCTCAAGACACTAGCTTTAAAGCTGAAACCGTTTCCTGGCTGGAAATTGGTAATGACAATGTTTTCAGGGAAGGTTTTACTGCACATCGTTCCGCTACCGAACATGCCGCCACAAAAATCGGCTCTGGCTGTTTTTTTATGAACAACAGCCATGTTGCTCACGATTGCAAGATTGGAAACAACACAATTTTTGCAAATAATGTTGCTATTGGCGGCTTTGTTGAAGTTGGCGACAAGGTTTTTATGGGCGGCAATGTGGTCGCCCACCAGTTTTGCCGAATCGGCTCCTATGTCATCGTCCAGGGAACAACCGGGTTAAATATGGATGTTATCCCGTTCACCTTGATTGGCGGTCGGCCTGCAAAACATTACAAGTTAAATACGATTGGTTTGAGACGCGCTGGTATTACCGGCGAACGATATAAAGTACTGGCAGATGCCTTTAGGCTTTTAAAAAAGAAAGCCAGTCTCGAAGATTTATCAGAAACTGAGGAACTCAAATACTTGAAAGACTGGCTGGCAACCAAATCCAAACGTGGCTTACATGGCTTTAAAGAGCTTGATTAGATCTACTCCACCTGCACCAGCCAACCATCTGAACCCTTACAATTTTGGGTTGTTTTTGCGCTAATATTGATTCTTGCGTATGTTTTTTGAATGGAATCCGGTAGTTTGCCTGTCACCAGAATCTTGCCACCCTGTTTTTTGACATCCACATCAACGGCTTGTTTTTTTACGGTAACATGAATGCTTCCCGGTTGCACTTTTCCAGTCACCAGCAGGGAAAATTCTGATTGCGGTGAAACTTTCGCCAAATGCGGCGGATTAAACTCTGAAAACCCTGGTTTTTTACAAGTCGTCTTACTGCTACCGCCACTACCATAAGCATAAGCGCCCGACACCGAAGCCATTAGCCCAATCGCGACCACAACAAACAATGTTTTTGATTTTAAAAAAATGATTGTTTTCATTCTTGACCACCTCTTTTAAGATAAATCCTGCGTCATTAACATCACATTACCTCCGATTGCAGCGGTATTTTTGGTCACTGTTTGCTCCACAGTAAATCGCTGCAAATAACCTGGCCCGCCTGCTTTTGGGCCTGTGCCAGAAAGTCCCATTCCGCCAAACGGCTGCACTCCCACCACTGCGCCGATCATATTTCGATTTACATAAATATTACCAACTTTTGCAAGATCGGTAATTTTATTAATCGTCGCTTTGACCCGGCTATGGATTCCCAATGTTAAACCATAACCGGTGTCATTAATATCTTTAATAACAGTATCAAGGTCAGCTGGATCATATCGAATAATATGTAAAATTGGAACCAGTACTGTTTGAGCTTAAATAGATGCTCGTTCTGGCCGAAGGAATCAAGAAGGCTATCACATTGACGGATATTTTTATTTACATAAACAAAAATTATTATTCCGAGCTGAAGTTAAGTTTTATTTAAGAAAATGCTGTTAGTTTTAAAGGTGACTGTTTGATAGAACTTCGCACGTATTTTGGCGGGCCAATCTTTATCAATTATATACTATTCGCGATTAAGAATGCACATTAACTAGCTGGCGCATTACATTGATTGCGAATATAATAGCGACATGAATGATTACCACCTATCAGACGACGAGATTAAACACCTTGAAGTGTTG
>JALSJK010000050.1 GCA_026989395.1 Methylomonas sp. | reverse complement strand
AAATGATTGCTTTGACACGATCCGCTTGTCGCTTTTCTGTCAATTCACGATGCAACACTTCAAGGTGTTTAATCTCGTCGTCTGATAGGTGGTAATCATTCATGTCGCTATTATATTCGCAATCAATACAATGCGCCAGCTAGTTAATGTGTATTCTTGATCGCGAATAGTATACTTATGAGTACAATTCGTAATTTTTCATTAGTTGTAGCCACTACTTATTGTTGTTGCAGCACATGCCAGATGGTACGAACATTTGATTTTAATTTCTTCAATGTCAAAGTAATCGCCAGTTCTTCAATAGCAGCCAACACATAAATAAACACGGCTATATGGAATGGCCAGGCAATATCAACAAGAAAGAGCGGGTATAATGATAAACCAATTGATGCTGCGGCAATTTTGACTCCCCAGGTATGATAACTGGGATAACGATCAAATTTAATGCTTGCTACCGTTGCCGGAATCAAAAAACAAGCAAGAATAATATAAAGATAGGTATCTTCACGATGAACAATTTCGGGCCACAGCCACCAACTTCCGAAGCCTATGGTAATGTAAGTTAACAAATCAGCCCAACTATCCAGCATCACTCCAAATTGGGACATTTGTCCTGTTAGACGCGCCACCGCCCCATCCACCAAATCAGAAAAAAAAGCGATCGCCAGTAGCGCCATAAAAGCTAAACCGTATCCATGCCATGCCAACCACAACATAATAGGCGCAGTAATAAAGCGAGTACTGGTTATCAAATTTGGCAGGGTTAAATGGGGGTGAATATCTGTCAATTTCATGGTTTTGAATGGCTTTCCATAATGATTGATGGTGGGAATTCGACAATATTTTTGCCTGTTGGTTCTTGTTCAATCATACTATCCTCATATCCAAACTGTTTCAGAATTTGCTCTGATGTGCTTCGATATGATGAATTGTTTAACTTGACCCAAAGATTGGTCACAAAATAACCATAAGGCATTTTTGGCCCATGATCTGTAAAAGCAATTGCGTAAAAAGGAATTCCGGCATTCTGATGATGCCCTATGTGATTAGACAAACCAATGAGTGCATATTCAGTAAAACTGGACTGATTCACCCAGGCCAAAATGTTTTTGGCTTTACCTCTTTGTAAACCCCAGTGCTGATAATAATTGATGGTTTCAAGCAAACGAATTCCAGCAAGCGCCTGATAAAGAAAAATAAACGCAGCAGCTACTCCAAAAAAGAACAAAATTAACAAAACCAGAGTTAATTCAATCATCAATCCTAGTAATACTTTATTAGCTAACATTTTAGGATGAAATAATGATTTCCCGTTAAGCCCTAATCTTTTTACCTCGGAATCCCACGCATATTTAAAATGCGCAACAAACACTCTTTTCCAATAATCTTTAAAACTTTCGCCTATGGCTGCTGTTGCTATATCATCAGGTGTAGCAACCCGTTGATGATGGCCACGCAAATGGGCCAATGCAAAATGGTCATAACAAACGCTATACAGTAAACATCGACCTAAAAGGCGTTGAATCCGTCCAGACCGATGTATCAGCTCATGAGCGACAATAAATGCAGAACTGCCGGAGGTGGTCCCTACCAGTATCCGCATTACAATTAAATTAACGATAGATGTTGCTATATCACTGGAAGAATTCCATTGCAATTGACTGGCATCAATAACAAGTAAACTGATAATCAAAAACTGGAAAAAACACAGAACATATAAAATACCATCGTAATACCAACTGGAAATAATAGATTTGACATGATCGGGATTAATTCTTGGACTCAACCAGTCAATAACAATTAACAACCAAAGTGGGATTGTCCACGCAAGGGCGCTAATCATATCGTGCGGCGCAGTTATTAAAAAACCGGCAACACAAACTGGAAAAATAAAACTGACTAAATACTTCAAATGGTCAAACATGCCGACCTCGTATCTGCCCATCATGTTCAAAAATATTTCGGAAACAAGTTTTAGATTCTTCTTTTAGCTGACCCCGGACTGATTTAAAAGCGAATTAGCAGAATGCCATTCTCATTAATCTGATTTGACGGGATAACACCCCGCTAACCTAGCCAGCATTTCCTGTAATATTCTTGAACCTGTAAGGCATTGAATTGTTGTTATTGTTATAAAAATTCTAACATCTATTGGATTTAAAGAACTTATAAATTAGATACTGAACCGGTAAACCAAATTTAAAACGCGCCCCTACCAATCTCAAAGATGCATAACCACTGCAAATTCGCTGCCAGTGCTTGTCCAGTATTGCATAATCTCCAGTTCTGTGTAAAACATCATCCATATAAATCTGGATCGCTTTTTTAGCCAGAAAAGTATGCCCTGAGGCGATATTATCAATAGAGATATGAATACTGGCAATTTCAGCATCAATCCCCCAATATTTCCATTCATCAACCAGGCGCATATAATCCTTGCCTAATCCGCTTACCTCGATCGCCATATTTAAACCCAGCAGTTCAGGCAAAAATTCTGTCGAGTGATAGGATAAAGCCAGCATATAACTTGGCAAATCAAAAGCGCTATTGATAAAACCAGGATGTTCAATAAAACTCTCACTATGAACAGCAGGCAAGTTAATTGACAAGCTCTTCAATAATTGCCGAAAAATAAAGGGGTGATTTTGTTGCAACTCGCCATTGCCGATTTCATCGCAATAAATATCCAATAATATTCCGGCAATTTCTGGATAATCATGAAGTAAGGACTGGCTGTTTTGTATCCAGCAGCCATCAATCAGGATCATCGGAGCAATTTGTTCAATACCCCAGATATAAGCTTCTCTGGATATTTTTGGCTTTCCCTGTAAAGGCTTGTATGCCGCCACTTCACGTTGATATCCTTGGTCGATCCAGGATTCAAATTGTTCATGACGATAATGCTTGAATGGTAATGGATTTAACCAACTACACCATTGCAAAAGCCTTGTCACCCTTCTTTTTGCTTCCGGAACAATATCTGGAAATAAATCAGCATTAATCAAGTAATAGTAAAGTTTTCTGTTGCTTAGGCCTGAATAGGTTTTTGCAGATCGAAAAGCATGTATGTCTGGCTCTGTGAAACAGAAATTTTGCTGTCGCTTGACGGTTTTTTTCGGCACATCTTCAGATAACCCGTGTTGCAACCAATCTCTGACAATCTGCAACTCTGATAAATCAAGCACTCCAAACATCGGCCCCTGAAATTCGAATAATTTTAACAATCGGCTGGCCGATGGGTTGGAACTATTAACATAGTTAGATTTTTTTAATGCCCGTAGAAATTGCCGGCTATTACCAGGCATTTCAGCTAGCCAACTGTCCAGCGACTTGCCTTCCAGCTTAATGGCTTGATGATGACCGATAGCTGCCAGCTTTTTTTTCTGGAACAAACTGGCAACTCTTTGCTGAGGGGTTGATGGGGTTTCTAATTTCTCGTTAAACTGATCCCGGCATCGCTGCATTTGCAATTGATAAAGCCAAAATCCTCGTTGTATCCGTCGCCATATTGCTGTTTCTTGTTGTGAAAATAAATTCAGATAATCCTTGATGCAAATATGCAAGACAGGCAATTGATTTTTAATACGCTGTTTACGCTTCCTAAAAAACGGTAAAGGACATTGTTGTTGAGGAAAACATATTTCACTCAAGCTAGGGCTTTGACAATACGCAAGAGTAAAACCCAGTATTTCAGAAAAAAATATTCTCGGGAAATTTGCAAAGGTAAGCTGAATGGCTGAGAAATCGAACATATTTTCCAGAATTTCAGGATTTCTACAATATGAATAACTATATAAAACTGGAATTTTCCCACTACAAGACAAAATCAATGACCGGCAAAGTGATACTAAATCACCGCCTGCATCCTCGTTTTTGATGATCGCCAAATACACTGACATCAACCGGGTAGAAAAACTGGTTTGGCAACTAACAATTGTTGAGATATTTGCCAACCACGAAGGTTGTGTCAATAAAATTGCCGCCGTTTGATTGACACAATCATGTTGGTTTTTGATATTCCAATGGCGCTTATCCAAAGATGGCAGCTCCACGATGGGCAAAGATTTAGACTGATAATCCAGTACAAAAGATTTCTGATAAATACGTTCTGTCTCAAATAGCCATTTTTTAACAAAATAATAAGCCGGTTGCAATATTTCAGGATGGCTATTCAGATGACCCAGATAATAAAATATCTCCCGGCCTGATAAAATTTTATCGCTGGATGATTCCAGGTCTTCCGGAAATCGTTTAGCAAAGCGCTTGGATAATGATGGATCCAGCGCATGTTCATCATGACCCATGTTCAGGCTTCAGAATCAGATAATCATTAATAACCAATGCATCCAGCCCGGTGGTTAAAAAAACAGCAAGCGCATCTTCCAGCGAATGTACCAAGGGCTTCCCCATAACATTAAAACTGGTATTCAATAGCATGGGAATTTCAGTTATTTGGTAAAAATCACTTATCAACTGATGAAAACGCGGATTCCATTGCGCTTTAACCGTCTGCAAACGGCCTGTGCCATCGACATGACAAACTGCCGCTATCTTCTGCCGCATTTCATCCTTTATCTTCAGGGTTTTATCCATGTAAGGCGATTCGTGATAATGCTCAAAAAACTCACCGGCATATTCATCTAAAACCGAAGGCGCGAAGGGTCTAAAGCTTTCCCTAAATTTAATGCTTTGGTTAATTTTATCTTTGGTTTCAGGTTGTCTCGGATCAGCCAGAATCGAACGATTACCCAGCGCCCTGGGTCCATATTCCGCTCTGCCTTGTATCCAGCCTACTAACTGACCGTTCGCCAATAATTGAGCAACTGTTTCACAAATCTCCTCAGGTTGATGTTGAATATCCAGCGTCTTATTGAATTGAATCAATTGATTGACTGCTTCATCAGAAATAGTTGAACCCAGATAAGGGGTCTGCACGATTTGACTAAGCTTTTCAGCTGGCGGTTGGCACTGATGAAAAGCAAGCCAGACTGCACCCAAGGCTGTTCCATCATCCCCAGGCGCTGATGGAACAAATATCTGCTCAAAATCTGTGCGAATTTTTATCTGGCCATTAAAGGCAGAATTCAAAGCACAGCCGCCGCCCAACACCAGATTTTTTTGCCCTGTTATTTGTTGTAAATGCTGTAATAATCGGGTCATCAGCTCAGCAAAAAAATATTGTCCGGTATAAGCCAAATCTGCAGCCAGCTCAATCGAATCCTGATTGGTTCGCTTAAATTGTTCCAGTTGTTGAAGACTGGAAAATAAATTTTTTCCTGCATGCTGGCAGACAAAGCCATCAACAGAAATGGTTGTTTTAAGCAAATTGTATAAACTGTCATTTAATTTGCCATAAGGAGCCAAGCCCATAACCTTCCATTCTTCTCCCTTGAGCCAGTCAAAACCGCAAAGTTCGGTAATTTTCATGTAATAAAAACCGATGCTGCCAGTTCCCTTCGACTCAAAGAGACATTCTAGCTTGCCATTTTGATATTGATAAAATGCCATCGACCCTTTCTCTCCAAAAGAATCAATGACCGCACAAGCTGCTTCGGAAAAGGGACTGCTATAACATGCAGTTGCAGCATGTGTTAAATGATGAGAGAAATCCTCAAATTTCAACTTGCAATCAGGATAAAATTCCTGAATTGTTCTCACCAAATTGATGCCTGCACCGGTAATCTGATTGCGTTGACTGGCAATCATGTGATGCAGCTGGTAATTTTTGAGTGGCGAACGCAGTTTTTTAATCCCGGTTTTCAAAAGTCCTGAGGCCGACAAACAACCCAAAGCAGCAATAATATTCTCATATAAAGGCCGTTGTTTTCGCCAGTTGATGGCAATGATAATTTGATCCGCATCCGGACAATATCTGGTTAATAATTGCTGCGCCCAAAACAAGGGATCAGCCGGACAGTGCAAGGCCCGTTTATTTTGTAAATATCGTTCCGTTGCTTCTGCAAACAAAACCTCACCCTGGTCATTAATAATCGCCAATGCAGGATCATGATAAGTCACGGACAGGCCGATATAATAGCGACTCATGCGGCAACCTCTGAATCTTTACCACTTGAATCGGCTTGGTATTCCAGCCATGAGATTTTTTGCTTGGCGGTATAATTGCGTTTTGCGATATTTTCCCGTTGCAAACGAATTTGCCCTACAAAATGGGTAAATTGTCCGCAAAGAGAAAAATATTCCGCCAGAATCGTCATATATCCAGGCGTATTAAAGCCGCACCGCCGCCGGGCAATTTTCATGGCTTGCGGCAAAAATCGCCAGAAAACTACAGCATTGTTGCGCGATAAAATCCTGAATAAATATCTTGATTTTTCAGCATTTGACCGGTAATGCGTTTGCAAATCAGGGTCAATCAGTTCCAGATGACGCATGACTCTTTTGAAATAAGCATCAGGATGATAAATAGCTTCCAAAATGCGTAGATAATTCTGTTCTGCCTGCTGAACCGAAAAATGATAAGGAATAAAGTTGATGACACCGTCCGAATTATTGCCACTGCTTGCCTGAAAGATTCGCCCCTGGCTTTGCAGCCTCTTCATTAACCCGGTACAGGGCAAGGCATTTAAAAGCCCCGCCATTACAATCGGAGCATTGCTGGCGTTAACGAAATCAATAAACTCCTGCACTGATTCATTAGTATCATGATCAAAACCATAGATCATGCCCATCATTACCCCTGCCCCGGTTTGTTCAGAAATAAAACGCAACTTCTCAACCAGGGAACGTTCACCACGGAGATTTTGGCGTTTTTTTGTTTCCAGCAATGACGCCTTATTGGGTGTCTCGACGCCATAAAAACCATTGATAAAATGAGCCTTGCGGAACCAGTGTCTTAAATCAGCCATAATTGGCGAATCATCCGCCAACCGTAAAGTCAGTTCTGTATATTTTGGATGATGATAGCCAATGTCCTCTCCAATCTGATACAAACTTTTCAAAATCTGCAAGGCTCTTCTGGGATGCCCAATAAAATTATCATCCACGACAAAAACCTGCCCTGTCCAACCCAATTCCTTCATCTGCCTGAAGGACTGTGCGGTTTGCTCAACAGGCGTCACTCTAAAAGCCTTCCCAAAACGGGAAGGAATATCGCAAAATTCACAATTTTCAGGGCAGCCACGGCTGATTTGAACTGCCATGTGCACATAGTTTTGCATATTGATGGCAGCGTAATCCGGCTGGAAAAAACATTTCGGATCAACAACACCGCCTCGATAATATTTTTTGGCCGAACCTTGTTTTAGGCCTGCCAGAAGTTCATCGATAATACTTTCAGCCTCATTTTCCACCAGATGGTCGGCAATCGTCATTAACGGAGAATCTGTAGAAATCGCCGTCCCTCCAACGATTAAAACCTTGTCTTTGGCTTTTATTTCAGCGGCAAGTTTCAACATGCTTTTTTCCTGGGCCAACATGCCGCCCATGAAAATATGATCGGCACCGGAAATCAGTTTGTCTAGAGGTCTGGGATCGATATTTCTATCGACCAGAATAATTGATTGGTAGTAAGCTTTTAGATGATTGTACAAGCCCATTAATCCCAGCGGCGGCAATAACCGTTTGGGCAACCCGAATTCGCCGAGCGGGGCATATATTTTCAGACTTCGGGCATAACTCCAGAAGGTATCCTGGGTATCAAATTCAGGATAAATCAGAACTGCTTGACGGGCGATTTTCGTGGTCACAAAAAACCTCCCCGGAAAAATCAGTTAGCCTGGCGGCCATTGCATTTGCCGTCCTCCCAGCAAATGCAGGTGTAAATGGAACACTTCCTGCCCTCCCTGACTGTTACAGTTTATGACAGTCCGGTAACCATTTTCAGCCAACCCCTGCTGTTTTGCCAATTTTGGGACTACCAGCAATAACCGAGCCGCCAAATCGCTATCATCCAGATCATTCATGGTAGCAATATGGGCTTTTGGAATAATTAGAATATGCGTTGGCGCCTGGGCATTAATATCTCGAAAAGCCAGAATTTTGTCATCTTCATAAACCACATCTGGCTTGATTTCTCCGGCTGCCATTTTGCAAAAAATACAATCTGCCATTTTTCCTCCGAATGTTCTTGTTATATCCCTGAATCCGTGATTTCAATGCGGATAACAGGGGGCAAGGTATTGGTTTGCACGGCCTGAAAAAATCTTTGCTTCACCATTAAAAGGATAGGCGGGCATTTTTCAACCCGTGATGAATCAAGAGCTTGCCTCCTGCGCCGTAGAGAAGTCACCGATTCAGGATTTTGTCAGGCTACTTTGATAAACCAAAATTTATCGCCAAAAAATAATCGGGGCTAAAGCCCCCATTACCATTAAATTAAGAGTATTTGCAATTTTGTAGGTTGGGTTAGCGGTAGCGTAACCCGACAAAATCTAAAAAATGTTGGGTTACGCTACCGCTAACCCAGCCTACACTTTGTCTTAACTTAATGGCAGTGACATAAAGCCCCTCCTACCTACAAACCAACGATAACGGATTAATCTATCTCTCGTCGTCCATTGAAGGCATGGGATAAAGTGCCTGCATCAATATACTCCAATTCACCACCCATGGGCACTCCATGTGCTATGCGACTGGCTTTAATTTGATATTTTCTAGCCAGCTCTCCTACAAAATGTGCTGTCGCTTCTCCTTCGACCGTCGAATTGGTTGCCAAAATAATCTCTTTGACTGCCCCCGAAGACAATTGTTGTTCGAGAAGTTCCAATCCCAATTCTTCAGGGCCAATACCATCAAGTGGCGACAAGCGTCCATGCAAAACGAAATAAACTCCGTTAAATACTGCCGTTTGTTCAACCACCCATACATCCGCAGGACTTTCTACGATACAAACCGTGCTTTGATCTCTTCCGGGGTGACTGCAAATAGAACATAGTTTGTCTTCTGTTAAAGTCCGGCATTGTTGGCAGTAATCAATATTATCTAATGTTTGCAGCAATGTTTTAGCCAGTTGTTCAGCGCCAGTTCGATCCCGCTGCAATAAATGGAAGGCCATTCGCTGCGCCGATTTTGGCCCTACCCCCGGTAAACAACATAGCCCCTGGATCAACTGACCCAACAATCCGTTTCTTTGCATTCCCTAACTTAAAAAGGCATCTTGAAACCGGGAGGTAATGGGATACCCGAGGTTAAATCAGACATTTTTTCCTGTTTCATTTTGGCAACTTTATGAACGGCATCATTAATGGCCGCCGCCACCAAATCTTCCAGCATATCCTTGTCATCGCCGACCAGGGAATCGTCAATACTGACTTTTCTGACTTCACGCTTGCCAGTCATCAAAATTTGCACCAAACCGCCGCCGGATTCTCCCTGAACTTCCATTGCAGCAAGCTCTTCCTGGGCTTTTTGCATATCTTCCTGCATTTTTTGGGCTTGCTGCATTATATTGCCTAATGCATTTTTCATCTTCGTCTCCTAAAAACCTGTCATTACTCGGGATCAACCGGCTTGATCGTTCCCGGTATCACCCGCGCATCAAAATGTTCTTTTAATGCCTGAATATTTTCATCATTTTCGACTGCTTCAACAGCCGCTTGCTGACGCACTTCACGCTGTTTATTAATTTGAACAGCCGGTGTCTCATTTTCAACCTTTTTAACCTGAATAGCCAGTTTTATTGTATTTCCGGTATAACTTTGCAATGCCTGTTGCAGTTTTTCTGTAGTTTTGTCACTTTTCAATTGTTTATGCCCGGGGTCCAGCGCCAAAAGGCATTGTTTCTCATCCAGTTTTTCCAGAAAACAATTGTTGGCCAGCTCGCGGGTCATACCTCTCAGCTTCATGGCTTTTATTATGTCATGCCAGTTATCAGTTTCAGGATTTGTTGCTTCAATTGCTTGTTGAGCTTTTTGTTCATTTTTTGGCGTTTTTTCCTGCTTGTTCGAACTTTGCTGGACTATTTTTCCAGTTTGTTGATTTGTATTCCCCTGAGTCATGCCAACAGGCCTGAAAGCTAACATGCGCAGCATAACCATTTCCAAACCACTACGCGGATCTGGCGCCAGATCAAGATCAGCCTGCCCCTTCAAGGCAATCTGATAATAAAGCTGCACATCCTCGGCATTCATTAAATCTGCCAATTGCTTCAATATTTCAATATTTTCATCATCTTCCAATACATCTGGAACAGTCTGAACCAGGGCTATTTGATGCAAGCGATACAATAGCTGCTGTAATAAATCAGCAAAATCAGGAGTCAACTCCGAAATTTCACCAATAATATTCAGCATCTTTACTGCATCTGCATTTCCCAAAGCCAGTAATAAATCTTCAACGGGCTGTTGTGCAACTGTACCCAGCATTGCGTTTACGGCATCAGTCGATAATTTACCAGCGCCATAAACAATCGCCTGATCTAGCAAACTCAAACCATCCCGCATACTGCCATCAGCTGCTCTCGCCAAAAGAGTTAGCGCTGCCTCTTCAAATTCAATTTGTTCCTGCTCAAGAATCAACTTCATTTGTTTGATAATCTGGGCTGGTAACAAGCGTTTTAAATTAAATTGCAAGCACCGGGATAAAATCGTCACCGGAATTTTTTGTGGATCAGTGGTTGCCAATAAAAACTTGACATGCGGGGGCGGCTCTTCCAGCGTTTTCAGCAAGGCATTAAAACTATGGCCGGACAACATGTGTACTTCATCAATCAAGTAAACCTTGTATTGACCTTGACCGGGTGCATATTGAACATTATCCAGTAAATCCCTGGTATCTTCGACCCGGGTTCTGGAAGCTGCATCGACTTCGATCAAATCCATAAAACGACCTTCAGCAAATGCCTGACAAACAGAACATTCGCCGCAGGGATTGTAATCCTGAAGATTTTCACAATTAATCGCTTTTGCCAGAATTCTGGCAATGGTGGTTTTACCGACACCTCGGGTTCCAGTAAACAAATAGGCATGGTGCAAGCGATTATGCTGTAAAGCGTTAATTAACGATTTAACAACATGTTCCTGACCGATAATGGTATTAAAATTCTGGGGACGCCATTTTCTGGCTAAAACCTGATAACTCATTGCAAATGCAATAACAGTTGAAAAGATTGGGCGGATACCGCGCCAGCCACATCCCGGCACACGAATCCGCTGCTACCGTTGCTCCCTTCCGGGCCTGGCGGGGTTTACAGCGTATCGTTGCGAGAGGACCGACACGGTAACCATAAAATCTTCAGCTCGTGCTGAAAGAGCGGAGATTATGCGGTAATCCGGTCAATAGTTCAAGTGAATTTTTTATAAAACCGCGCTTAAATTCTTTTCGGTTTTCAAAAAACGCAAATAATCCTCATAATAATCAATATCCCATTGCAATGGTAATTCATAGTAATCAAGTTTCTGCTTGATTATTTTACTTTTTGTCGCTGCCAGAACCTCTGAGGTGCCCCAGTTAATATCAGAAAATAATTCTGGAACGGGTGCACTTAAACCAATCAAACTATATCCCCCATCTTCTGTTGGCGCCAATACCACGTCATTTCCATGCTTTAAAGCGGATAAAGCCGTAACAAAATCGGAATGTACAAATGAAGGACAATCGGTACCTATTAAAACTACCTGTCTATAGTTTTGTAATCCCTTGGTTAAAGCATGATTCATACGAAAACCCAAATCACCTGGTGATTGAGTTTTCAGCGTCAGGGAATATCGATTCTGGCATTCTGCAAAAAATTCATGAATGGCATCAGGCGTACACCATAATTGCACATCACATAATTCTGACTGAAAAATCTTGGCTAATGTTAATTCTGCCAATTGCTGATGAATCTTTGCAGCCTGAAACTCGTTTAATTCAGGCAACAAGCGGGTTTTAACCTTCCCTGGTTGTGGCGCTTTACAAAAAACTTGAATAACAGCTTCAGAAAACTGCAACACTTAACAGCAAGAGCTGGTATCTGCTTTATGCACACTGCCTTTGGTTTCTGCGGCAGAACGCAATGTTCCAGGCTGGCAGCACCAGGGGTTGGGTTTATGTTCTTTAACCGGTGCAATGCCAATAAACTGATTACCATAAGTTTCACCAGTTAATAGACGGTAACTTCTTTCGCAAACAGCCATTCGCTGGCCGCGGTAATAAACATGCCCTTCATCATCATAAACTTCAGAAAAAGGACCACGATAGATCACCGCATGACCTTTATCCAGACAGGGTTCATCCTGCGGTTTAACAGCCGTAATCGTAACTGATCGGAATTCGATTTGTTCGACTGTCTGCCAGGGTTCGCCTTCCCATTTATCATAATTGACTGCAATAAATCCGGCATCAATAAATGCCTGCAAAAAATCATGCTCCTGCAAGGCACCGGAAATACAACCGCTCCATAATTGACTATCCTGTTTTAAATGCTCCGGCACTGTTTCATCGCTGACAATATCTGAAATTGCAACACACCCGCCGGGTTTGACAACCCGGAAAATTTCCTGAATCAATTGTTCTTTGTCCTGATCGTGTACCAGATTCAACACACAATTTGAAACCACCAAATCTACACTGTTGTCGGCAATTAACGGATTTTCCTTGCGCTGCTGTTCCTGCCAGGCACGTAAAGAAACCACATCCTCAGCCGTTGTGACTGGGTTTTTTGATAAATATTGATTCATGGCTCCAAGATCCAACGCCAGATCCTGAATCTGTCCTTTGACAAATTCAACGCGGTCAGAACCAATTTTTTGAGCCATTTCCGGCTGATATTTTCTCGCCAGAGCGAGCATATCATCATTCATGTCAACGCCAATCACCTTGCCCTTTTCACCAACCAGTTGAGCCGCCATATAACAGATTTTTCCCGATCCAGACCCCAAATCCAAAACCACATCACCTTCCTGAACATAACGTGACGGATCGCCACAACCATAATCCTTTTCAATAATTTCCTGAGGCAACAAGGCGAGTAATTCCCGATCATAATCTACAGGACAACATAAATCAGGCTGTCTACTCTCCGCGCCTTCTGAATAACGTTCTAATACATCGTGTTCAACTGACATAACTTCCCCTCTTAAGTTTAACCAATCGCACCGCCACAGCTACTGCCTTGCCCGGCAGTGCAACCATAGCAATGCGCTAAAGTCGTAATCGACATGCCATGTAAATCGGCAATATCTTTAATATGTTGTTTTTTGCCTGTCAATGGTAATTGCAGCATCTGATTAAAATCACAATCGTAAACATAGCCTTGCCAATCTACGCTTAAGGTATTTCTGCACATCACCGAGTGCAAATTATCCGATTGAAAATTGTCTTTAAGCAACTGGATATAATTGTCAAACTGACCTTTACTGATCAACTGACTGCCAAACCGCTGTACTGGTAAATTTGCCATGGCAAAAAGCTGATTAAAAACAATACCAAAATGTTCCAGCAAATATTGCTTGTACGCTTGTTCCAATTGCTGCTGATCTGGGGGTAAACTGGCATCCAGTGGATTGAACACCAGGTTCAAAATTAAATTGGAATTTTCTTTGCCATATCCCAAGCGATTCAGATGTTGTAATGCCTCAATACTGGCATTAAAAGTCCCTTTCCCTCGTTGCTTGTCCACATTATCTTCCAGATAGCAAGGTAAAGAGGCAACAATTTCCACCTGATTTTTGGCCAAAAATTCGGCAACATCCTGATAATCAGGCTCGGTTAAAATCACCAGATTGCATCGATCAATCACCTTCAAACCTTGGTCTAACGCCTGATAGACAAAATACCGGAAATGCGGATTCATTTCCGGCGCGCCACCGGTTAGATCCAGAGTATGTATCGATTTGTTGTGACTGAGAAAAGATAAAACCTCATCAATAGTTTGTTGATCCATCAGCTCGGTTCGTTTTGGTCCGGCATTAACATGACAATGGGTACAACTCAGATTGCACAAATACCCCAGATTGACTTGTAAAATTTCCAGGGTATTACGCTGAATTTTTGGAAAATCATTTTTTTCCAGATAGGGCAAACAATCAATCATAATTACTTCCTGCGCCAGGCATGATAACCTGCCAACCACTTTAACAGTTTTTCCGGTTTATGGTTCCGCTTCCAGACGCCGGCGACATATTTATTCGCTTCGCTCATAGTTGGGTAAATATGAATGGTACCCAGAATTTTCTCCAAGCCCAAACCATGTTTCATGGCCAACACAAACTCGGCAATTAAATCCCCGGCATGATTTCCGACTATCGTCACCCCAAGAATTTTATCTTTTCCAGGCACCGTTAACACTTTAACAAAGCCATAAGCTTCACTGTCTGCAATGGCGCGATCCAGATCATCAATTCCAAAAATCGAGACTTCATAAGCGATTTCCTGTTGCTTTGCATCCTGTTCATTCAAACCAACACGAGCGACTTCAGGATCGGTAAAAGTAGCCCATGGAATGACTGAATAGTCTACACGGAATTTTTTAAACTGGCCAAACAAGGCATTGACCGCAGCATACCAGGCCTGATGTGCAGCAGTATGAGTAAATTGATACGGCCCTGCGACATCGCCACAAGCAAAAATATTGGGATAATTGGTTTCCAAAAATGGATTAACCGCCACTGTTTTTCGGGGTGACAGTTCAATTCCTAATTCTTCAACTCCATAACCTTTGACATTCGCCGCCCTGCCGATCGCCAATAAAACCTGATCAAAAGCAATCCGTACTTGTTTCCCTTGATTTTCTGCAATTAAAATTTTCTCCCCATTTTCGGCTTTGAACTGCTTGGCCGTATGCTCCACTAACACCCGAATTCCTTCCTGTTGGAATTTTTCCATCACTGCCTTAGAAACATCTTCATCTTCCCGAATCATAATCCGCGGCAGCATTTCAACCTGGGTCACTTTACAACCTAATCGAGCAAAAGCCTGGGCCAATTCACAGCCAATCGGGCCGCCCCCCAATACTAAAAGCCGTTTCGGTTTTTCACGCAAAGACCAGATATTATCCGAGGTCAAATAGTCAATTTTTTCTACCCCTGGAATTGGCGGCACAAATGGTTTGGCGCCCGCAGCAATCACAATAGAACGAGTAGATATGACTTTCTTCCCTAGATCAGTGCTTATTTCAACTTGCCAAGGCGAAATGATTTTTGCCGAGCCTTGAATCACGTCAACCCCCAATTCAGTGTAACGCTCTACTGAATCATGAGGTTCTACTTCTTTGATAATTTTTTGAACTCGATCCATGATCTCAGCAAAATCAAATTCAACATTGGCGTGATTAATTCCCAAAGCCTTGGATTCTTTCACTTGCGCCAAAAACCGGCTGGAGCGAATTAACGCCTTGGAAGGCACACACCCCGTATTTAAACAATCACCACCCATTTTATGTTTTTCAACCAAAGTAACTTTAGCTTTTACTGTAGCAGCAATATAAGCCGTTACCAAACCGCCTGAGCCAGCACCGATGACAACCAAATTATTGTCAAAATGTTTGGGTTGTTGCCATTTTTTAAACACTTTAAGCACCTTAAATCGATTTATCACCGTTTTCGCCAGCAACGGGAAGAGTCCGAGCAATACAAATGAAAATACCAACCCCGGAGATATACTATTTACGGTCAAAAATACCTCACTGCATTCATTGTAATTTATTAATATTCAGTATGTTACAGGATGTCAAAAGTGCATTTTTCAGCGTAAACAGTATAAAATATCAGACAATGATGTAATTTTACCTAGTTGAGTTCCGGCATTCACGTAAACAATTGTTCCCGCTAACATGCCTAATTGGCTGACCCAAAAAAAAGTGCGGGTTTTAATTGCAGTTAATCCCATCAGCAAATTTATCATGAAGAAAGGAAAAACTGGAATCAGGCGCAACGTAAATAGATAAAAAGCCCCATCTTTTTTCATTCCTTCATTGACTGCATTCAACCGATCGCCAAAACGGTTTTCAACACTATCTCGAAACAGAAAACGCGCCGCCAAAAAAGCCAACGTAGCGCCAATTGTCGAAGCAAAAGAAACAATTACCGTTCCCCATAACAACCCGAAAACTGCACCGCCGGCCAATGTTAAAATTGCAGCGCCAGGTAATGATAAGCCAGTCACAGCAATATAAATCACAGCATAAAAAATCGCTGAAATGACAGGGTGAGTATTTTTGTAATCAATAATCGCGGCCTGTTTGCTTTTCAGCATTTCCAGCGTCAGAAATTGCTGTAAATCAAAATAAAAGAAAACAGCTATACAGCTAACAATGACCAACAGCAAAATGAAACGTGAAATAGTCATCATTTATCCCTATTTGACAACTGCGTTTAGCGACCAGTCATAATCTATATCCGCAACAATTTTCAAATCGGGTAAATCTGATCGATAATGATGAATAAACTTTTCTATACCACCCACAGGAGAAAAATCCTTCTCAAACCAGGAAAATATTTTCGATACATGAATTTCTCTTTCTCCTGTCTGCAATCCTTTTTTATTATTATGCAAAAAACTACGTACCTGAGCATCAAGTTGTGTACTCAACTGTTCAGCAGCATATGGCTTCGTTCTTAAATCAGGACAACTAACAGAAGCACAAACAATGGCAAAATGGATTCTCGGTTCACCCATCGGCCTCAGTAAATTATTCTCTATATCATCCAGAGAAATTTTGTTACCATCAATAATTCCAACAGTCTTACCCCAAACCGGACGAAATAAACTTCCTGCATCCTTGATACTCTCAACAGGCCAATGATCCAATACCATCTTGATAGCTAGAATATTGTAGACATTAATATAAAAAGCCAGTTTTTCTTCTCGGCCACTCAAGGTTTCGACAGGAAAGTTCTTGATTTTCTGATAAGCCGCCTCAAGCTGCCCAGACTTCTTTAGCTGATCATAATTAACCAAAGCCAGCGGAGTTTGATGTTTAACACCAGATTTTACAGACTGTAATACTTTTGCATAAACGCTCCAATCTGGAGTTTTCGCCCAACTATTAAAAGAGATTAATATTAAGATTGCGAAAGCAAGATCTGCAACAAAGCGGTTCATCTTTTTCCTTAATAAATTAGTAACTATTACTTTGTCGTATTAGTTTTTGAAACCTTACTTTTTTCTCTGGCTATTTTTGTTTTAGCAAGCTGATAAAAAACCAAGATGATACTGATTAACTCCATATATCTGTATTTCTTGTGGAATAAATTAGCATTAGCAAAATTTGACTTCTCTTTCTGTGCTTTTTACATCATACGCAAACATCTTTTTCTGTTGTATTTGTGCAATATTCATAAAATTCACACAAATGATTTTCATGTAATACATTCTTAAGAAAGAGTCTTTATCCTACTTTTTTGAACCAATCCACATAAAGAAAACATTAACAAAGCAATTTAAACAGCATTGTATAAATTGTGAGTTTCCACACGTCTTTTAGGATTAGAAGGCCTATATTTTTGGTTAATTACTTTGAAAACGGAAAAAACAATGCTTCCAGGTTATCTAATTAATAATCATGACATTTCTCAATCAAATACACCACTTGGTCTCTTCAAAATTAGTTGCCTACAAATATTATTAATTACATTATTTTTCGTATCCACATCTAGCCAGGCAATAGCAGGAGTAATTAATCTTACACTGACCAACGCCATTAACGGCAAACCTGTTCCTAATTCTGAAATCCTGGTGCTTCAACAGCAACCTGATCAATCCTGGAAACCTTTAAAAAAATATACTACTAACACGCTCGGCACCGCTGACTTGGACCTCCCTGGGTTAGGTGAAGGCACCAGTTACCAGCTAAGAGCCAAACCTTATACAACCGGATATGCCTTTAGCAAGGTGATCAATCAACCCGGCTCATTTAACTTTAAAGTCGGTCGCCTTGAAGTACAAGTGATTGAAGGTAAAACGGGCAATCCTTTTCCTAATCACAAAATTACTGCCAGAGAAATCCTCACTGATGGCACCCAAAAATGGGTCGCCAGCGGTATGACTGAAGCGAATGGCATTATTCGTTTTGATCTTCCTATGGCTGCTGGCAAAAAATTCGTGCTCTCGGCTGTTAGCTCGGGTGATGGACAATACAAGTACAGTGATACTATTACTTCCAATGGTAAAACTGTTTTCACCGTTGGCAATAAATTACTCAACCTTACACTGACCAACGCCATTAACGGCAAACCCGTTCCTAATTCTGAAATCCTGGTGCTTCAACAGCAACCTGATCAATCCTGGAAACCTTTAAAAAAATATACTACTAACACGCTCGGCACCGCTGACTTGGACCTCCCTGGGTTAGGTGAAGGCACCAGTTACCAGCTAAGAGCCAAACCTTATACAACCGGATATGCCTTTAGCAAGGTGATCAATCAACCCGGCTCATTTAACTTTAAAGTCGGTAAGGTTTTAATAAAGCTTACTAATGCGCTAAACAATCAACCATTTGCAAACCAAAAAATCACCCTCTATAAAAAAACATCAGATGGCAAATTGCATTGGCACAGATCTGGAAATACCACTCTAAATGGAACAGCTTACTTTGATCCAGATGACGTAAAATCAGACGCAGTCTATATCGCATCTACTACCAATATATTTGGAAATAATAAAACATTCTATTCTCCACTTATTACTTCCGGTGGCGTTATTAATTTTTCTGTATCTCCTAATGAAAGTAATTCAACTGATCTTAATCCTCCAGTAATTACATTTTTATCCCCTACACAAAATTCATTAGTCAGTGACGCAGGATTTTTGATAAAAGCACATGTTGAAGAAAAAAATAAGGTTTCTTCAGTTGTCGTCAAAATTAATGACCCAGTAAAAGGTGAATCCAATGGAAACGCCCAATTAATAAAAGGGCAGTGGAACTATTTGGTTTCAGCTGACCAGCTAACTTCCCAACAAGAAGTATCAATAACACTTACTGCTTACGATGATTCATTCAATGAAGGAACAGTAACACGAAATTTTCACGTCATTAAGGATACCGAAAAACCGAAATTATTCGTTAATTCACATAAAAACCAAAACCAAGTTTCCGAAAACGGTTTTTTACTTTCTGGTGTAGTCTCTGATAATACGATGCTCAGAGAATTAAGAGTGACAGTCATTGATCCTTTGCTAGGCCATATTACCAACAATAAATCCTTAGAAATTTCCAAAAATGGCCATTGGTCACTTTCTGTCAACCAAGCAAGTCGAGAGCAAGAAATCTCAGTGTTATTTACAGCATCAGATTTTGCCAACAATCAAAGGATCTTGCAATTGTCATTAAAAGTAACATCAGATGCTTTTAAAACAGTTCAATTACTCAATCGCATTACATTTGGCGCAACACCTGAATTATTAGAAGAAATTAAAACAATAGGATTACATACCTTTTTAGAGCAACAACTTAATCCAACATTAATCGATAATTTTGCATTTAAAAATGTAATTAGCACTTTAGGTAACCCTGACTCAAAAATAGCTCTTAAAAGTTATCAGTTAGCCCATGCCATCTATAGTAAGAAACAGTTACTAGAAGTTATGACCTGGTTTTGGGAAAATCACTTTAGTACCAGTATCAAAAAGACAGGAACCCAACGCGAATTTGTTCAAAATAAAAATTTCCGAGAACATGCGTTAGGAAATTTTAGAGATTTATTGGGAATTTCTGCAACTAGTCCTGCAATGATGGTTTATTTAGACAATAGACTTAGTAAAAAAGATGAACCAAATGAAAACTTTGCACGTGAACTACTGGAATTGCATACTTTAGGTGTGGGAGGTGGCTATACCCGTCAAGATATTCAAGAGGTAGCAAAAGTCTTGACTGGATGGCGGGTAGTTAACGACCAATTTTATTTCCAATCTTCTGCACATGACTATAACGAAAAAAATATTCTCGGCTATTCATTCCCTGCTGGGGTAGGAAAAGAAGAAGGGGACAATTTATTTGATATTTTATCAACCCACCCTTCAACAGCACACTTCATTTGCACAAAACTTCTGAAAGTATTTGTTTCAGATACTCCAACCTCAACTTCAATTGATAATTGTTCGGCTGATTTTCTCAATAATGCTACGCAAAATAATCAGATTGCATTGGTACTAAAGAATATATTTAATTCCGAAGAATTTTCAGCAAGCACAAATTTTCATAACAAAGTTAAAACTCCACTAGAAATGATTGCGGGCTTTAGTCGTCAACTTGAGGTTAAAACATCACTCAATAAAAGTGTAAATTCTCTTGCTGCGATGGGAATGGATCTGTTTCAAAACCCAATGCCTGCAGGATATCCAGAAATTGGTACCGACTGGGTAAATTCAAATCGATATTTACAATACGTCAAATTTATTTCTACTACAGCTTTTAATAAAGCATATAAAACTCGCAATTATATTGAAGATCCGGCTGAATTCTTTAAAAAACATGGATATGAAACAGCTAGTGGAATTGTTGGATACCTCTTTTACCTTGCTCTTTCAAACGATTATTCATTAATGGAATGGAACGTAGCAATTGATATCTTGACTGACAAAGACACCATTATTTTTGATATTGATTCTGATGATGCTAATGAGCGCATAAGAAGTTTAATTGCTACTGTTTTAAATTTTCCTGCATACCAGCTGCAATAATTAAGGAGTTTTTATGAAAAGAAGATCATTTTTACGTCACATGGCTTTTTCGCCGGCTATTGGTTCCAGTCTACTTAGTGGAATTGGGTTCTTATCTTGTGCAAACAAAGCATTTGCTGCAAGCGGAAAAACTCTAGTCGTCATATTCCAGCGCGGTGGCTGCGATGGTTTGAATACAGTCATTCCTTATGGTGAGGATGAATATTATTCTTTAAGACCCCAAATATCTATAGCCCCACCTGGAAATAATTCGAAATCTGCGTTGGATTTAGATGGCTTTTTTGGCTTACACCCTGCACTATCGTCTTTACATGATATTTATAAACTAGGAGATTTAGCAATTTTTCCTACGGTACATTACCCCAATGGTAATCGCTCCCATTTCAGTAGCCAAGACTTTATTGAAAGCGGCTCTGCAAATACACGATTACCTGATGGCTGGCTTAATCGGTATTTAGCAAAATCAAATACAGATGCGTCTCTACCCGCCACAAGTTTTGATGAATTATCTCACGCATTACAAGGTGAATTTCCAGTTGGCGTATTGCCGAATCTTGATAATTTACAATCAAATTTTAATGAGGAAATAATTCAGTCGTTGAATTCGGTTTTTGAACAAAGTAATTTAGATCGATCATCTTATCTTAAACTTTTAAACACACATGGGACCATCATGTTGAATGAGATCGATTTATTAAGCAGTTCAAATTATAATGTCTACTCACCCGCAAACGGTGTAACTTACCCTACTTCAAAATTTGGACAACAGTTAAGGCAAACAGCACATTTAATAAAATCAGGGTTCGGTATGGAAATATGCACGATCAATCATAATGGCTGGGATCATCATGTTAATCAGGGTGGCGCCGAAGGATCGCAAGCAAAGAAACTAAAAGATTTTTCCGATGGGATAGCTGCGTTATATAGTGATCTTGATAGAGAATATATGGAAAACGTTGTAATTTTAACTATGACTGAATTTGGACGAACAGCAAAAGAAAATGCAAATAGCGGTACTGATCATGGCAATGCATCATCTTGGTTTGCTATTGGTGGCGGCATAAATGGGGGTATTTATGGAGATTGGCCCGGAATAAGAACAGAGGATCTATACTTAGGACGTTACCTGAAACATACAATCGATTACAGAGATATTTTTTCTGAAATTATTGCAAATCATTTTGGAAACCGAATTGACTTAACTAGTATAATTCCAAGTCATACCTATCAACCTTTAGGGTTTTTATAACAATCAGAGTTTGATTCTGAACAAGCCAAATTTTTCTATCGTAGAAATAAATGCAGAAAGTCAATTTGAGTCAATATGATAACAGTTGGTATCTACCAGGTGCTCCATTAAAAAGAATTAGCTGGTATTTTATTAATATCTTTTTTTTTAAAACATCCCTTCCCTTTCCTTCTGCTTTTAAAACCTTAATTCTAAGATTCTTCGGAGCGTCCGTTGGAAAAAACTGCGTAATCAAACCAAATGTTAATATTAAGTACCCTTGGTTTTTGGAATTAGGCGACCATGTTTGGATAGGTGAAGCAGTTTGGATTGATAACCTAACTCTAATAAAAATTGGTAATCATGTTTCAATTTCCCAAGACGCCTATTTACTAACAGGAAATCATGACTTTAAAAAACGATCTTTTGACCTCTTTGTTGGTAAAATAATCATAGAAGATGGGGTATGGATTGGTGCAAAATCGATCATTTGTCCTAATGTAACTTGTTTTACGCACAGCATACTTTGTGCTGGCTCAGTTGCAACAACAAATCTTGAAGCATATGGAATCTATCAAGGTAATCCAGCAGCCTTCAAAAAAAAACGAATCGTAGAGTAAATATTTGTAAATTGTTCTGGAGTAACCTTTTTGAAAATCACTATCATTACCTCTGCTTACAATAGCGAAAAAACTATTGAAGAGACAATTAGATCAGTTTTAACACAAACGTACAATGAAATCGAATATATTGTGATTGATGCTGCATCATCTGACAACACTTTAGAAATAATTAATCACTACAAAAATCAAATTGATATCATTGTCTCTGAACCGGATCAAGGAATCTACGATGGCTTAAACAAGGGAATAGTATTAGCTAAAGGTGACGTTATTGGTTTTTTGCATTCTGATGATTTGTATGAAAATGATGAAGTAATAGAAAAAGTTGCTCTTGCATTTGCAAACTCCAAAGTCGACTCTGTCTATGGCGACCTCGTTTATGTAAGTGAAAAAGATACTTCGAAAATATTTCGTTACTGGAAGAGCGGTCAATTCCGCCCTCAAAAACTTAAGCGCGGCTGGATGCCCCCGCATCCTACATTTTTTGTCAGACGAAAAGTCTATCAACAATATGGTTATTTTAATACCAGCCTCAAAATATCCGCGGATTATGATTCAATACTTAGATTCTTAGGAAAACACAAAATAACCACATTTTACTTGCCTGAGGTCCTTATCAAAATGCGCGTAGGCGGAGAAAGCAACAAAAGCTTGAAGAATCTTATACAAAAAAGTAGGGAAGATCTACGTGCAATAAAATCAAATAATATTGGTAATTTCGGTTCCTTAATCTTTAAAAATATCTCTAAGATTCCCCAGTTTCTAGCCCTAAAGAATAGCTTATAACTGAGTCCTGATATGCCTATTTTATATCACAATAACATTACTTAAAACCTGTTCAAGATCTAACATTAAGAGTATCATTTAACCATATGAAATAATGAAAGATGGAAGATAAAAGATACTCGAGTGATATAAGTCGAGAACAATTTGAAAAGATTCAACCTATTTTAGAATCGGCACGCAAACGAACAAAACCGAGAACAGTAGATCTTTACGATGTATTTTGTGGGGTATTG
>JALSJK010000049.1 GCA_026989395.1 Methylomonas sp. | reverse complement strand
GTTGAATCTTTTCAAATTGTTCTCGACTTATATCACTCGGGTATCTTTTATCTTCCATCGTTCATCTTTCATCTTTCAAATTGTTAAATGATACTATTAATGTCAGATCTTGAACAGGTTCTTAAAAAAAATCAATGTCTTGCCAAGCAACTGACGCTGGGAAATATTTCCTCATTTGAAGGCTATATTTCTAATGATCAGCAATATCAGGATGGCTGTTACATTTTCAGACAAGGTGACTGCAGTGATAAGATATTTATCATCAAGTCCGGTTCAATAAAAAGTTTTATCACTTCTGCCGATGGTAATGAACAGGTAATCGGTTTCAGATTTCCCGGTGAAGTGCTTGGTTTGGATGCCTTGGATAGTAATAAGCATGTGTCTTCAGTTGTCGCAATGGAAAATTCAGTGATCTGTGGATTTACCCGAAAATATGTTGAATCCCTCAGTCTTATTGATCCCGTATTTCAAAAGCAAATTATTTCCCGGTTTAGTCGTGAAATTATTCAGGATTATCAGTTATTAATGCTTATTAACAAAAAAACGGCAGAACAACGGGTAGCTATTTTCCTTTTGGAATTACTGGTTAGAATGAATTTTGATTCCGGACAGAATATCCATCTCAAATTGAGTATGAGCCGGACTGATATTGCAAATTATCTAGGCCTGGTTGCTGAAACCGTAAGTCGTATTTTATCCCGGTTTGAGCGCTTAGGCATGATTACTGTCAAGAAAAAAAAGTTGCAAATTATTGATGAACAGTTATTGATTAATTATTCCACATCATCACAGCCCTCTCAAAAGACGATTTATACAGCCACTGAAGAAGGGATATCATTTCCTCTGGCATTGCTTTATTAATCTTACTGGCAAGGCAACAAATGACTAATAGATGATGAAGTAATTAAGGTTGAGGTTAGAGGTATGTCCTAAAGTTCGATTAATATTTTGCAGGAATCGGCTTTAGCGTGGCTTGGTTTAATCGCAGCTAAAACAGCTACTACGAAAAATCTATCAGACAAATTTCAAACTGCATAATCAAAAATTAATATCACTCTGCGTGTCATAGCTGAAAACAGGCTTTTTCCTGGGTTTCATTTAATTTACAAACTTCACTCTCTGAAATGATCTGGGTCAGTTTGAACCACTTTAGCCTGTGTTATTTTATGCTCCAAGAGTAGATTAACTGCTCGGACAGCGGCTCTGGAGTGTCGCAGGGCTGTTATATATCTTTACTTTTGGAGGAAAAAGGAATGAACACATTAATAAATAAAAAAAGTGTTATCTATGCAGCATTATTTACTTTTACATCACTGTCGCAAGCAGCTATTACAATCATAGACTTTGATACCAATCCTTCCGGGGCTGCCATTAATGCCCCAAATTTATTTTCCGATGCAACGCCTTTGACTGAGTTATATGCAGCCAAGGGTGTGCATTTCACAGCATTGGAGCGAAAACAAGTGACTGAGGAAAGACCGCATAATGGTGTTTTAAAAACATTTACTGAAAATCAATTGAGTCCAATCAATTCTGGAATGGGCGCCATTTTGAATGATAGCTCCGGTTTTCGAGGTCCGGCAAAAAGTGGTGATAATTTTTTGGCATTTAATGGCGAAACAGCATTTGGCTCACATTTCTGGCGAATCAGTTTTGATAATCCAATCGGTTTTTTTGACATTGATCGCAGAAGGGGAGCAGAACCAGATAATAACCATCGCGTAAGTCTAGATGCCTATGATGCGGAAGGGAATTTAATTGGGTCAAGAAATAACTTATATAATCCTGGAGGATGGACGAGCGATCATTATTCGGGATATCGTTCATCTTTTAAAACCGAAACTGAAATCAGCTATGTTGATATTGGCCATGCACTGAATTGTTGTGGCGGAAATAAAAATTCAAGTTTAAGTCCTACCCCTTGGTCAATCGTTTATGATAATTTGAAATTCGGTGATTTTGCTGATGCAACTTCTGGAACGCTGTTTCTTTCCGGAGGCGGCACTTTCATTCCTGTTCCAGGCAGTATCTGGTTTTTGTTGACTGGTTTGTTAGGATTTAGCGGTTTAGTCTCCAAACGAAAGTTATCTGAAAGTTAGCGTTAATTGATAAACTGAAAATCGTGTCACCTGTGATTCGTTTCGATGATTAAGAAGCAGAATGGATTTTGTTGTCTTGCTCATCGAAACGATTTTTTTATTGAAGTAACCCGCAAAACCCTCACAAATTCTCATACCGGTTCAGATCAAAAATGCCTGTTGCCAACGGATTTACGGACATATGTTTTTGGTTTAACCAGTCGGCAAACTCCCAAATTTGTGGATTGGTTCGGCGGATACCGAATCGGCTGTAAAATTTGTCTTTTTGTGAGTTTGTTTCAGTCTGTTTTAATTGACTGACGAAAGCTTCTATTTCTTCAACCTCCACATTAAAAAACACATTCGGATAACTGCCAATAAAGCCGGGTAAAACGGTCAGGGTATCTTTTTCCGGCTGGCGCCTGAAGTCTTCAGCAAAAATAAACGAAACATTGGATAAACGCTTGTTCCGGATCAAAGTATAGACCTGGTCCTTTTCTGGGTCTTCAAATCTGATGCGTAAAAAGGAAAGTTCAGGCAGGGCGCTGATCTGTTTTCCATACAGGTCGGAAAGTTTTCGAATATTGAGGGCTATATTTTTTTGCAGATCAAGTGCAGCGATGCAGTCATTGCGCCAGCAGCGGTTAATATTATCTTCCGGTCCGGCTTTCGTCCCCAGTCGATGAAAAAGACCTGAGTAAAAGTTTTCGACAAAATTGTTTGCAGGATAATCAATACTGGTTTCAGTATTGATGCCGTACAAAGGCTTTTCAAAATTTTTAAAGAGTTTGGTTTCGAATCCTTGATACCAGGTTTCGCGTAGGTTTTTACGTTGCGAAGCAGGGATAAAGCGCAGAAAATTATTTTCTGCTTCCATGCGTAAAAAATCCATATACAAGCGGGTGGTGATTTGGTGGCCTGCGCTGCCAAAAACATTAAACCCGGCGACCAGTAAATAATGAATACGTTCAAAGATCGGGTAATCGACAACCCAGGCTGTCAATGGCGGTTTTCCGGCAAGCCCTTTGATGACTGTGGCGCTGTCATAGTGTCTGAAAACAGTTAATAGCGCATTATCATTATTTTTGTCGCCATCCCAGAGCAGTTCATAATCCAAATCATGATTATTTAATAAGGTTTGCTCCAGAAATTGTTCTTTTTTTATTAAATAATTTTGTTCCAGTTTTCCAAACTGACGCCATTCGGTAAAGCCAATGTCTTCTCCAGCAGAAGCAGGCATACTTAATAAGTTATTGTTTGCTTCCAGAAAGTGCGTGGTTTTTTGCATAAAACCTTGTTCTGGCTTTAAAAAGGCCACCCAGAATTGATCGCGGATGACATTCAGTGCACCTTGACCCCGACAAACCGGACCTTTGATAAAACCATCAAAAAAATAGCGCGCCTCATCCAGTAGAAACTGGTAGCGTGAACCGGCAGGGAGTTCTTTAAAGGTATTGAATGGGTTGGCGGTTAATTCGGGTTGGTAACCAGGCAATTGGGTTATCTGATAATCAGGCCCCAGAAATAAGTCGCGATACCGCTGCATTCGGGTGTCGCTCAGTTCGTAAACAAAATGATTTTTGTCGATGATGGTGGATACGATAGGTTTTAATCGGTAGTAAAAAGGTGCGGTGCCAGGGTCATCAAAAGGGCGAACTGTTTTAATTTCTTCAATCGTTTGACCCGCAGGCGTTTTGGAACGAACCAGTTTGTAGAATTCCGTATTAGGATGGCCTTTAAAATGCAAATGACCGATAAACAAATGTTCGTAGATATAGCGACTGCTTAATTGTGATTTTGGCGCTGGGTTGTTAAAAAAAGTCTCCCATTTTTTGATTTCGCGCTGCGCGGATTGTGACAATGCAGGTCTTGGCTCAACTTTCGCCCCTTGCTGCAGCCATTTTAACAGTACATTTTCCTGCTGTTCTGAAATCCTCGGCATTCCGTAAGGCATCCCCCAAAGTGGATGATCCTCCTGAAATCCAATAAACTCATTCGGAGTTGGGCATTCCAAGGTTCTTTGCAACTCAAGATCAAAATCATCAGGTAATTTTTCTTGTTTGGGTAGCGGATGGTTGCGTTTTAATTTCAGGAATCTGGCGATGAGCGACAGATTCAAGTTTGCGTCAGATGATTCAATCTGTTCGTTGATGACTGGATAAAATCCTTTTCCACGCCATTCTTGAGTTGTTGTTGCGTCGATAAACAAGCGGGTAGGCGATTGTGCTTTCAGTCGGGCATGGTCATAAACTGGAATTTGCGATGCTCCTCGTTGTAATCCTTCAATAGAGCTTAGTTTCAGCTGGCAAGGAGAATCGTAGCAGGAATGACAGGCGATGCAGCGCGAATCAAGAATTGGTTTAACATCTTTGTAAAATGAAACTGAAGGCAATGCTTCAATCTGTTCGATTTCATCTTTGGAAAAAGCCGGGTGTTTTGCCAAGGAGTCGGTATCGGTACTTAAAATAGAAATGTCGGATTTAAAAGCAGTAAAACCGCTGATGATCAGAATGATCAATAAAAATGCAGTGGTTCTTACAGACAACAATTTACGCATGAGTTTTTCAATTTATTATTTTGTGATTGCACGACGCATTATTTACTGATCAGTAATAGTAAAAATATACTGTTTACGGTCAAAAATACCTCACTACATTCATAACAATCAATTTACATTCAGTATGTTACAGAATGTCAAAAGTGCATTTATCAGCGTAAACAGTATATATCCTTATAAAAAAAGTGGATTTGTGCGACCAGTATTATTACTGCTTTTTACTAACTGTGCCGGGTTATTTTTTTTGAATGACTTTCACCTTTATTAAGTTATTGAAACTGTTGGTCATTGATGTTATTTCATACCTTCAGGTAATTTTGCCCCATCCAGTTTTGCGCCCGTTAAATTGGCACTTTCCAGTTTCGCTTCTGACAGGTCAGCTCCGGAAAGATCAGCTCCGCTTAAATCCGCGCCTCTTAAATCAACACGATAAAGGTTAGCATTTCTGAGGTTGGCATTATTTAACTTTGCGAAACGCATTAAGCCCCGGCTGAAACTACTGCCAGATAAATTGGCTCCTGTCAGGTTTGCATTATTCATGGTAACGCGCATCAACCCCATAGGCTGGTTTTTCATATCAGCACCCCAATCAACGTTAGTAATGTTGGCATTGGTCAGGTTCGCCTTATCCAAGGTAGCAATAACGCGGCTGCCCCGTAAATCTGTATCGGATAAATCAGCGCCTTTTAGATAAACGCCGAAAATGCTGACATTTTTTAAATTAGCACCTTTAAGATTAGTCCCGGTCATGACTGTCAAATCCAGAATCAGCCCCTCAAGATTACTTCGGCTTAAATTGGCCTTTCTCAAGTCAGCGCCCCAGAGATTGGCATTTCTCAAGTCAAGACCGGATAAATCGATGCCTTTTAAATCTTTTTTACGCAAATTGGCTGGATTTTCTTTGGTGGCATTTTTAAGTAGTTCGATAACCTGTTCTCGTGTCAGGTCAGCACAGAAAGCATTGGCGCTAAACAGCAAAAAAACAATTGGGAGGAAACTGAGTTTCATATTCAAAATTGATACCTCGTTATAAAGTAGGGGGGATATTTTATTCATAACTCATCCGGATCAAATGCATCAACACTGATTGTAGAATTTCTTGCTTGTTCGGCAGATTTTATCAACTCCGCTTCTTTTTTAGTGATAATTTTTTTGGCTATTGCATCTTCAATCAGGCTGGCGCTATTTTTATCAAGCCGTTTATGTCGTTGTGCCTGCCGTAATTTGGCTTCAACAGGCGCAGCGGCAAGTACCGCTTTAAAGGCTATTTCAATCCGCCCGGTCGCATCATCTGGGTTTTCATTGATATAAATACCCCGCGTTAAACGATCCCGGGTTGCTGATTGTGAAAGCAGCACTGTGGCGGTTTGATGTAATAATGAATCATTAGGCGGTTTGCAGTGTCTGCCCAGCGAAAACATAAAAAATTTCAGACTCCACGCTAACGGCTGTATAGGCAGTTTATCAAAAATGGCCAGTAGGGATTGTTGTGCAGTAAAAAGGGTTTGTTGGCAAGCCCAATCCAGCAATGCCTGGTCTTGTTCCGGGCAACCTTGATCCTGATAGTGTTTTAGGACGCATGAACAAAGATAAAGATGACTTAAAACGTCTGCAAAAAGTCCGGAGATTCGTTCTTTGCGTTTAAGTGTTCCGCCCAAAAATAATAAAGCATAATCTGCAAGTAGTGCGAAATTTGCGCTTAACCGGGTAATTTTTCGGTAATAACGTGTCGTCGCATGATTCCCAGGGGTAATGACGCAACAGGCATTTGTGAGGCCATACCATATATTGGCAGACAGATTGCGAATAATAAAGCCAATATGTTGAAAAAGCACTTGGTCAAATTGTTGTAAAGCCTGATTCCGATCAGTATTTTGCAGGGCATCCATTTCTTTTTGAATGAAGGGGTGGCAGCGTATTGCACCCTGACCAAAAATCATCATGGTACGGGTCAGAATATTTGCACCTTCCACCGTAATACTGACTGGAATGACCTGATACATCCTGCCCAGATAATTATGTGGTCCTAGACAAATACCTGAACCACCTTGAATATCCATGCCATCATTAACCACACGCCGCATTCTTTCAGTTAATTCATATTTGAGAATGGCGGAAATTACAGAAGGTTTTTCTCCTTGATCCAGCGCAGCAGCGGTGACTTTTCTGGCAGCATCCAGGATATAGGTTTCTCCGGCAATCCTTGCCAACGGTTCTTCAATTCCTTCAAATTCTCCAATTGGAAGCTTAAATTGTCTGCGGATTCGCGCATACGCTCCGGTATTTCGGCAAGTTAGTTTACTGGCGCCTACACTCAACGCAGGTAATGAAATAGCCCGTCCTGTCGCTAACGATTGCATCAACATTTTCCAGCCGTTGCCGGCTTGCTCAACACCGCCAATAATCCAGTCCATCGGTATAAAAACATCTCTTCCCCAATTGGGACCATTTTGAAATGCTGAATCCAAAGGGAAATGACGTTTTCCAATGGAAACACCGGGCGTTTTTGCAGGAATCAGTGCAACAGTAATCCCAATGTCTTCTTGTTCACCGATTAAATGCTCAGGATCATAGAGTTTGAAAGCCAGCCCAATAACAGTTGCTACAGGACCAAGGGTAATATAGCGTTTTTCCCAATTAAGACGAATACCCAGCACTTTTTCCTGATCTTCGAATTTATCATAACAAACAATTCCTGTATCGGGCATGGCGCCGGCATCGCTTCCGGCTTGCGGCCCTGTCAATGCAAAACAAGGGATTTCTTCGCCTGTTGCAAGGCGTGGTAAATAGTGATTTTTTTGGTCTTCAGTACCGTAGGCCAATAATAATTTAGCCGGGCCCAGTGAATTGGGCACCATCACGGTAACCGCCGCGGTACTACTCCGGCTGGCAATTTTCATAACAATTTCCGAATGGGCAAATTCGGAAAATTCCAGACCGCCATACTGTTTGGGGATAATAATGCCACAGAAACGGTGTTTTTTAATGAAGTCCCAGACTTCAGGCGACAGATCTTGCCGGTTATGGGTGATATCCCAATCATCGAGCATAGAGCATAATGTTTCGACCGGACCATCAATAAAAGCTTGTTCTTCCTTACTGAGTTTGGCGGGTGGTAAATCAGTAAGAACCTGCCAGTTCGGTTGCCCGGAAAATAACTCAGCGTCCCACCAGGTATTACCGGCTTCTAGAGCTTCACGTTCCGTTTGAGACATTTTGGGTAATGCCTGCTGCATTTTTTTGAAAATGGGTTGAGAAAGATATTGTCTTCGCAGATTGAAATTATTCAGTGATATGAAGCCCAATAATATGATTATCCAAAACAAAAAATACAGGCCTGAAAAATCGCCAAGCAACAGGTATAGAACAAACAATCCTATAAATGTGTAGGTTGTCTGTAGCAAGGAAACCTGCCGGTAGGCAAGAACCAATCCAGTAATCAGTAATAAAATAAACCAGGCCATAAGATCACTCCTTCAATTAATTTCTCAGCGGTTTTCCCGTTTTCAGCATGTGTTCCAATCGAGCGACAGTACCGGGTTGTTTGACTAAATGTAAAAATGCTTCGAGCTCCAGATCAAGAATATCTTGTTCAGTCAGTGGCGTAGTGATATCGCAATCGCCCCCGCTCAAAACAAAAGCCAGTTGTTCTGAAACTTCCAGATCATAGTCGCTGATTTTCCCAATAGCATGAAAGGCTTTGGTTGCCATGGTTAATAATATTTTGGCAGTTTTACCTGGCAGCTTGTATTCAAAAGCTTCAGGTGGCGAATAATGGTTACAAAGAGATTGCGCTTTGGCTTTGGCATCGGTCAATAACCGATCCTTATTCATGCTGATGCCATCATCCTGATTCAAAAACAACAATCGCTTAGCTTCAAATGCAGATTGAGAAACCTTGGCCATGCCAATAGTTTCAAATGCCTTGGAAATGGGGGGGATTGGACCGCCAAAACGTTTGGGGTTTTGCATTTGTCGGCACAGATATTCCTTGCAGCCACCCCAGCCGGGTATCAAACCCACGCCTACTTCAACCAAACCGGTATAGAGTTCAGCATGTGTTTGTATGGCATCACAATGCAGCAATATTTCGCAGCCTCCGCCCAGAGCTAATCCAGATGGTGCTGCGACAACAGGGAAGGGCGCATATTTTAGTGCCTGGTAGGTCTGTTGCCCTTGCCGAATCAGATTAGTTACTGCTTGCCAGTTTTGTTCCTGCAAAGCCACCATCAATAATCCAAGATTGGCGCCAGCAGAAAAAATATCGGCTTCATTATGAATAATCAGCGCTGCAAATTCCTGTTTGACCTTATCGATACTCTGCTGGATTAATGCCATACTGTCCATGTCCAGAGTATTCATTTTGCTATGGAATTCAAGACAGGCAAGACCCTCACCAAGATCCCACAAACTAGCTGAGGAATTGTTTAAAATAGCTGAGGATTTAAGTTTTATGTCTGAAAGGGTAATTACTCCGGGTTTTTTAGGAACCGGCAGATAGTTTCCTGACAAATCAAGATAGAGTCTTTCGCCGTCACTGATCTTATAAATAGTTCCAGGTTTTTCCAAAAATTTCGGGATCGAAAAGCCATCTTTTTGGGCTTTTTCGATAAACCATTCTTTACCAATCTGGTCAAGCAGTTCAAAAGGCCCTTGTTGCCAGTTAAACCCCAAGCGTATGGCCTTGTCGATAGCAACTGGATCATCAGCAATTTCCGGAATCAGGCTGGCCGCATAAAGAATGGTTTTGGCCATTACCTGCCAGGCAAATTGGCCGGTTTTGTCATTAAATTCAAACAAGCCTTGAATGCCCTTTTTGTAGGCAGCTTTGACACTATCCAGTTTGACTTTGGTGCTGGGTGAATATTCGCCGCTGATAAGATCAATTGATTCCTTGATGCGTTGACCGTGTTGTTTGTTCAAACGATAAAATCCGCCTTTCCCTTTGCGGCCGGTATAACCATCCGCAATCATTTTTGTAAGCAGTGGCGGAATAGTATTGATTTGATGGAAAGCATCCTCTGGTGGTAATGCTTGTTCCATACTTTTCATGATATGCGGCATCAAATCCAGACCCACCAGATCCAGCAATCCGAAAATGCCAGTTTTAGGAATTCCAAAAGGAGCGCTGATGACTGCATCAGCTTCTTCAACCGTCAAGCCAAGCTTGATTGCTTCTAATAGACCACACTGAATCCAGTAAATACCAATTCGATTCGCAATGAATCCCGGGGTGTCTTTGCACTGAACGCAACCTTTGCCAAGTTTAACATCGACAAATTCACTGACTGTTTCCAACAGATCAGGCCTTATGGTTGAATCAGCAACAAGCTCGAGCAAACGCATATACCGAGGAGGATTGAAAAAATGGCTAATCAGGAATCGTTGCTTGAAACTGTCCGGCATTCCTTTGCTTAACAACTTCAGTGGCAGGGTTGAGGTATTAGAGGAGATAATAGTGTCCGGACCACAAACATCAATCAGTTTCCGGTACAAAGATTGTTTCAGTGTTGGATCTTCAATAATTGCCTCAATGACCCAGTCTACATCAGCTAACCAGTCCAGATTATCATCAATATTGCCTGGAGTAATTAGCCGGGCATTTTTCTTGTCCATCAAAGCCGGGGGCGAAGATTTGAGTAAATGTTTAATGGCGGTTTCTGCAATAATATTTCTATTGCTCGAATTTTCAGGAACGATATCCAGTAAATAAACGGGCGTACCGGTGTTGCTGAAATGAGCGGCAATACCGGCGCCCATAACTCCGGCGCCAATAACCGCGACTTTGTTAATACTCATGACACAGCCTCCAGAATCGTTGCGATACCTTGACCTCCACCAATACATTGAGTTGCCAAAGCATATTGCTTTTGTTCCCGCTTCAGCAAGCTGGCAGCTTTTCCTGTAATTCTGGCGCCGGTAGCGCCCAATGGATGTCCTAAAGCAATTGCACCGCCATCAAGATTCAATTTTTGCTCAGGAATAGGAAGATCTTTGAGGACCGCCAAAGATTGAGCAGAAAATGCCTCATTAAGTTCGACAATATTAATATCATCGAGTTTTAAACTGGCTCTTTGTAAAGCTTTTTGTGTGGCTTTTACGGGTCCGATTCCCATGATTTCCGGTTCACAAGCAGAAACGGCGATGGATTTGATTCGGGCCAGTTTTTCTAAACCATACTTGTCTGCATAGTTCTCGCTGCAAACGAGTACTGCGGCAGCGCCATCTGTTAATGGTGACGAAGTGCCTGCCGTTACACTGCCATCTGCTTTAAAGGCGGGTTTTAATTCACTCAATGATTGAAGATTACAATCTGCACGAATGCATTCATCCTGGGAAACTGTTTGCCCTTTTGGAGTTTTAATTGCGACAATTTCATCGGTGAAATGACCTTGCTGTTGGGCTTGCCAGGCTTTTTGATGGCTATTAACGGCAAATTGTTCTTGAGATTGCCGATCAATTTGATATTTAGCCGCCAGGTTTTCCGCTGTATCACCCATGCCGATATAGGCCTGGGGATACGATTGATATAAGTTCGGGTTGGGCATCATATTAAAACCGCCCATTGGTACTCGGGTCATGGACTCAAGACCTGCGCAAATAAATACTTCACCCGCATCCATTTGGATAGCGCCGGCGGCATTGTGAATGGCTTGCATGGAGGAACCACAGAAACGGTTGATAGTTGTTCCTGCAACTGAGATAGGCAGTTCAGCCAAATGGACGAGTAATCGTGCCAGGTTCAATCCCTGTTCGCCTTCAGGAAATGCACATCCGAGTATTAAATCTTCAATATCATTAACTTCTACCCCGGTTTGTTTTACTAAACCTTCAACAACTTGCGCAGCCAAGTCATCTGCTCTGACGGAAATTAACGAGCCTTTATTGGCTGGTGTTAAGGGTGATCTGCAATAACCCGCAATGACTACATTTTTCATGGTGCTACCCCTGTGTTGTTTGATAATCCTGCAATTCAATCAAATTGTCATTTTTTGACGAAGATAAACCTTCAGGCTCGAATGTCTGCATAGAAATCTGTTTTAAAAAGTGGTCGATAATGGCCCAGGTATCACCACTATTATCTTTTAGAATACCATGATGACTGGCATTAATGATTTTTAGATGTTTATGTTGGCTACCGATTTTCTTCATTATTGATGTTGCGCTGTCAACTGAAACAACTGGATCCTGGTCGGCGTAAATAATTAGAGCAGGTATTTTAACTTGAGGCAAAATATCATCCAGAGTATTGATTAAGCGCCTTAATTCAAAAAGACTCCGGATCGGAGTATTTCGATAATTAATATTCGGGTGTTCAGGATTATTGTCAATAAATGGTTTAACGCCTTCCAAAGATGAAACCCATCTCACCAATTTATTGGTACCATGAACGAGAGGCACTAACATAAAGCTTTTGTCGACGAATTTCACAGGGACTGCAACCGCAACCACAGCTATTATTTCTGGATGCTGCTCAGCTGCAAGTTTCAGGGATAGCGCTCCACCTGAAGAAAAACCGATCAAAACTATTTGTCTGCAATGATGTTTTAACACTTCAAAACATCGAGCCACTGATCCATACCAGTCTTCCCAGGATTGGTCGCGTAATGCATAAGGCGACGTGCCATGACCTTTCAATCTGGGAGCAATAACCACATAGCCTTGTTTGCAAAGAAATTCACCATAACTTCGTAACTCGGCAGGCCGTGCAAGTAAACCATGAACTAACAAAATGCCCATGCCATTGGCAGTTTCAGGTTTCAGAAAGAAGGGTTCTGCACTGGCATGGGCAGTTTCCTGCTGATTAATTTCTGCATAACGGGGATCGCTATAGATTTTCTGCTCCCACGCCAAGGCGCAAAGCTCGTCATCAAAAAATAGCTCAGACAATTCCTTTTCAGTAATATGGTTGTATTTGTCCAGCGCTTTTCTTAAAGTATCTGCGACTTCTTTTACGGGTTTGGCTTCATTATTGTAAACAGCAATCAGATTTTCCATTCGTATGACATCAAAATCATGATCTTTGAGTAACTTGGGTAGAAAATGATAAATATTTTCAGATTCTTCAATTAGTTCACTGGTTTTGGCAACACAAATAAAATGCTCAAATCTCTCACTGGTGCCCAGTACTAGTCCCTCATACTCGTCAGGATTCAAAAGGCTGCGATGAAGATTTACCTGCTTAATCTTTTGCAGATGTTTGACAGCAATGTATAGCGTGGTATAAAAATGCTGTTTTTCAATTTCAAACATGCCCTGGTCTATACACATCATGATTAAAGAGGAAGCCAGATGACTCAAATTGATGGTGACATTGGCGTAGATTTCTTTCATGTATTGGTCACGGGTGTCTGCTGCATTTTTCTTGAAATACAGCCCCATGATTCTTTGTTTGAAATTTTTGGGGTGACTGTGTAGGGTGAAAATGTCATCCAGAGAAAGGTTTTCCGAAGACAACGCCTCAAGCAAATAGCGATTCCACCAGTGCCAGACATGGTAAGGATCGACTGGTTTTCCCATTCTGATGTCCATATCAGTATCTTTGAACATAATATTGCCTTCAACAAGTAGTTCTTCAGTTTGTCTCAAACTTAAATTTTCATTGAATAACTGGATACCTTTTTGCAGAAAATTTTCTGAAGCCCGGATGGGATAAAAAGTAATATTTGCAGGTATAATCAGGGTCGGCTTAAGCGCTGCAGTTAACAGTTGGTCGAGATTATCCAGATTTAACTGATCTTTCCAGCTTGTTAGTAATTCGGTATTTTTTTTGCAATAGGCATTGCGAATTGATGTTTTAAAGGCTTCAATGCCTTGAGCGAGTACAGCTGCACCCGTGTGGTGTTTGCGCCTTAATCCGGTGACGCGTGAGAAAATATTGTATTCACCTTTGTCATCCAGAACCTGCCTGTCCTTAACCATGCCGCCTTCGGGGAAAATGATAACCTTGCGACCACGAAAGATCTGCGCGGCTAAAATGGGGAATAAACGTGGATGATCGTGAGGGAAAACGCCAACGTTCTGTAAATATTTACTTAATAGGGAGTCTTCTTTAAAGAATTCCCCGGAAGCGATAGCACAACAATATGCGCCGGTTTGTTCATAGATCAAAAATTGAGGAATAAAAGTTTCAAAGCGGGAGAAATGATTGAACAGAAAAATATCGCCTTGTTCGAGCTGGCTATCTGCATGAAGTTTCATATTCACGCTTAACATATTTTTAACAGATCGGAAGATATGGACTGATCTGTTATAAATTGTTGTATCTATGTCATACCAATCAATTTTATAAGGCTTTCCTTTCATGGCGATTTCCCCTTGTATTGGCGCCGCTAGAAATATGAGTCAATTTCATTATCCAAGTTCCTTTTATCTTTAGTCGTTCAAGTGTTAAACCCGAATCCGTGATGAATCAAGAGCTTGTCACCTGTGCCGTCGTGAAGCCACAGATTCAGGTTAAATACTATAGCTTGATCGTGGGTTTTAATTCAGTGGTGTTTTCTGGTATAGTCCAGTTCAATTATATTACGCTCGTCTGCGAGTTGGATAGATTTTTGATGGCTTTGTTGTGTTTTTACGGTTCTTTATTAACACCAAAGTTCATCGAAGTGTTAAATAAATCATTTTGACTTTCAATATTTAATTAATTTAATAAAATAAAGGTATAAGCAATGGCAAATAATTTACTTGATCGGCTTTTGGATATTACCGGTTTAAAACCAACAAATGTAAGTGGTTCGGCATCAGATGACGGATTAACCGGAGTTGCAAGATATTTGGCCAAACGGGCAGCAGCGGAAGCAGAAGAATTAGCTGCTGAGGATACTTTAAGCAGTGTTGAAAAATATTTAAGACGGAAAGCCGAAGCTGAACAAAGTCAGAATGCTGAAGAAGTAACAACAGCGACTGCTGCTCCTGAAGCGGCGGCTAAGCCTGTTAGCAGTGTTGAAAAATATCTTGCGAACAAAGGCAAAGGTACGACACCAAAACCGAAAGCTGCTGTTGCAAAACCCAAACCTGCTTCACGTGTTGAAAAATATCTTCAGGAAAAAGCAGAAGCACCGAAATCTACTAAGACAACAACCCCTTCAAAAACTGAAAGCAAACCTGCACCAGAGAAAAAGGTTGAAGCAAAGCCGGCACCTGCTGCTAAAAAACCAGCACCTGTTGCAGCAAAAAGTGAAAGAATTGATCTTTCCGTGAATGCTACACAATGTCAAGCAGGTACAGCAAGAGGAGGGCAGTGTAAGCGGACCAGAAATCTAGTAAAAATTCAAAGGACCATCAACAAGCAAAAATACACATTTCTGGTTTGCAGCCAGCATCATAATGATTCATTCAAACCTTATAAAGGTTTAATTGATTAATCTTTTTAATCCCTGGATATCAAAATCCGCAGCGTTAACTCAATCGTTGCGGATTTTGAATTTATATGTGAATACACCACTGGCTTTTAGTCGGTGGTTTCGGGTCGCGTCTGAAATCCGGTCATTTCGCCTAAAGATGATTACAGCACGCTAAAATCATCGTCAGGTCATTTCGCTTCTGATTCTTTATACATCTTTTCAGACTTCGTCTGTCATATTTCCAATATTTCCACTTGAAGAAACCCAATAGCCTCTCGCCCAAAGATGCTACGCCACCCCTAATCAATATCTTTTCCTAAAAACCATAAAATCCACATAAAAACGAAAATTGAATATGAAGGGTATGAAGGATTAAAAAAATACCTTTTTCATGCGCTTCATGGTGAAAATATTCGGAAGTAAAACCCTCATTTGCTGTAATTTTGGTATGATAATGTTCGAGTATCAGCCCGGAAATTTCATCGAAATTTCCGCATCACGCGCTCACAATTCATCAAAAAACAAATTCTGAATATCGCTTATGTCGACAGATTTCTTTCTCTACGATACTGAACAATTACATACCCTGGCTACTGCTGAAACTGTCATGCAAGGGTTGGCTTATTTTACTGAAAACCGGGTGTTTGCGATGGATGTGCAAGACCGGCAATTGACTGCCCAGGTGGAAGGTTCCAAAAAAGATCAGCCTTATTGGATAGAGCTATATCCTAATAATGAAAATCAGCTGGAGGCTTATTGTGACTGCGAATCGGAAGAAAAGATTTGTAAACACGCTATCGCTACCTTATACAGCTATGCTGATTATTGCATCAACAAGGAGCAGGAAAATCTGGGCGGGGCGGTCGACGAAGCAATCAAGGAGCGGGTTAAAAAAGGTCGCAATGAAGTCAATGTGAAATTAATCAGCGGTAATCTGGCTTTTGGTGTCTGGTTGGCCAGGTCTATAATTTCAGCAACTTATCGAAAGATGGCCTACCATGTCCACATCCGGTCTTTGGATGAACGCAAGAATTATTGTACCTGCCCGGATCTAGCTACCAATCGTTTGGGCACTTGCAAACATATCGAAGCAGTTTTGCATTACGCAAAAAAGCAGCCCGATTATAAAAAACTGTCGGCATTGGGTTCGCCGGTTTCTTTTGTATATCTGGCCTGGCAATCTGCAACTGAACCAGTCATTCGGTTCCATAAAACTGCGAAAATTGATGCTGAGCTGGCTGAGCAACTGAGCGAATTTTTCGATAAAAACAATTGTTTTAAAGGCCGTTTGCCCGAAGACTTTAATTATTTTTCAGCAAAATTTAATGACCGTGAAGATTTGTTGATTGGCGATGATGCGGTACTGCATGTTCGACAATGTGCGGAGGATGCTGCGCAACAACTCAGAGCAGAACAAATTACAAAACAGATTATTCAGGCAAATGGAGTTTTGCCGGGCATTAAAGCCCGGTTATTTCCATATCAAACCGAAGGCGTTGCTTTTCTTGCTTCCCGAGGGCGCGCGTTGCTCGCGGATGATATGGGCCTGGGTAAAACCTTGCAAGCGATCACCGCAGCAACCTGGCTTGCCGACCATGCCGGGGTAAAAAAAGTGCTGGTGGTTTGCCCGGCTTCTTTAAAACATCAATGGGCCAGGGAAATTGAAAAATTTACCTCGCAGCCAGTACAAATTATCCAGGGCGTGGTGGAGAACAGAATGGTGCAATATCGTGCTGACGCTTTGTTTTATATCGTCAATTATGAACTGGTGATGAGAGACTTGACAGTGATTAGTGAAACTCTAAAGCCAGATTTACTGATTCTGGATGAAGCGCAACGCATTAAAAACTGGCGTACCAAAATTGCCTCCACTATTAAGTTGATCCCTTCGCGATATGTTTTTGTTTTGACTGGCACCCCGCTGGAAAACCGGATTGAAGATTTATACAGTTTGCTGCAGGTCGTCGATGCCCGTATTTTAGGGCCGTTATGGCGGTGTTTACTGGATTTTCATGTGACCGATGAGCGAGGTAAAGTCATCGGTTATCGAAATCTGTCCGAGTTACGTCGGCGTATTAGTCCAGTGATGTTAAGACGCAATCGCAGTTTGGTCAGGGATCAGCTGCCGGATAGAACGGAAGTACGGCTCGATATTCCGATGACAGCCGTACAGCAAGATATTCATAATTCGGCTATGGCAACGGCTGGGCAATTAGCACAGATAGTAAAACGCAGGCCATTAACGCCGAGTGAATCCAATAAACTGATGGCGGCCTTGCAGCAAGCACGGATGGCTTGTAATGCGGCTGGCTTGGTCGATAAGGAAACAGTGGGATCGCCCAAGCTGGATGAATTATCACGGTTGTTAGAAGAACTTTGTCTGCAAAGTAATCGTAAAGTGGTGGTTTTTTCGCAATGGGCGATGATGACTGAAATGGTTGAATCACTGGTGCGCTCGTTGGGTTTGGGCAGCGTGAGATTGCATGGCGGGATACCCACATCCAAACGGGGCGAGTTAATGGATAAATTTCAAAATGACGATGCCATACAAGTTTTTATTTCAACCGATGCCGGCGGTGTCGGACTAAACCTGCAATCTGCTTCGGCCTTGATTAATCTGGAAATGCCGTGGAATCCAGCAGTGCTGGATCAACGCATTGCACGGATACACCGGCTGGGACAAAAACAGAATGTCCAGATTTTTCTGTTGCTGGCGGAGGACTCTTATGAACAGCAAGTTGCGAGCCTGGTAAAAGGCAAACGCGATCTGCTTGACAATGTGATTAGTCCTGATGCGAGTGAAGATGTGGTCGGCGTATCCAAAAAAATGTTGCAAAGCATTATTGATGATCTGGCCGGCAACGAGCAAGATACTGCTCCGACTGAGAAAACTGAAAAAAAACCAGAAAAAACCGTGGTTCTGGCTATTGCCGGGAACACTGCTGAAACCCGAGAAACAGAACAAGGCCAGGAAGATAATCAGCAAGTTCAGTCGTTAATCTTGAAAATTCAACAGACATTTGGCCTTCGTATTGAGCGGATTTTGGCCTCTGGCGGTGGTCTGCTGGTGGTGGTCAATATTACCGAGCCGAATGATGACACTATTGCCCAGAAATTGTCAGAACCCGATTTACCGGTAGTGGTCATCGCTGCTAGTACCCTGAGTAATTTACAACGACTGGGCGCAGCTTCACCAGTTTCTGAAACCAAAACCATTTTTGAAGCCGGAGAGAGTTCACCGAATGCTGTCAATCCATTGCTGAAAATAGCATTGGATAAATTGAGATCAGCGGAGCTATTGATTGGACAAGACTGTTATGCCGGGGTAATGGAAATATTGGCAACGACAGTTTTAGCGATTGCAGCGGTAGCGAGTGGTAAGGAACAAATTCCTGCACAGGAAAACGCCACCGTCTGGTTGTACAGCGAGGTTTTACCGCAACAGTTAATGACGGCAGAGCAGATTAATATAATTGTCAGAGTGCTTGCTTTGAGTCAAAATCTTGATGTTCCAGAAGCTTTGGTGGAACAAGCCCTGGCGGAAACGCAGGGTTTGGTTTCACAAGTTGAAGCAAACACTGTAGGAGGGACTTCAGCTCCGGTTTTTCGATCATAAACCATTTCGCAACTAATGATTAGAACTGACTCCTATCCATTAGACTATCCAATCGATAGAGTCCATTTCTAAACACAGTTTTTTTGATCCACATTCGTCGCAATGGACAATCTTTTTTGTAAAGTGAATAATTTTTGTTTGTAGAGACATTTTTTGCGGCTTTTGGCTGTCCTTATGAAATCCGTTCTTGTTTTTAATATCAACTTGGCCCAAACAGTTAAGGCATGGCCATGCCTTCTCCGCGGGGATCGCTGGCGGCTGAAAATTGTTTGGTTTTTTTGTTATATTGTACGGCTTGCATGTTGCCGTATTGATAACTTTTTTGTTTGAAATGATGGCCTAATTCAGCCAACATTTTGATTTCATGTTCTGTCAGGCCATTTTTTTCATACAGAATTTGGTCTGGAATATATTGGTGGTGAAATCGTTTCACTTGAACCCAGGATTCGGGTCCATTGCCTTTTGCATAATCCAGTATTGCCAGTAATACCATGGAAATTATACGACTGCCGCCGGGTGTACCCAAGACTGCAATACGCTGATTATCTTCTAAAAAAGTTGGCGTCATACTGGATAACATGCGTTTGCCTGGTTCGATTGAGTTAGCCATGCCACCCACCAAACCATAGCCATTCATGTCACCGGGTTGACTGACAAAATCGTCCATTTCGTCGTTTAGCAAAACGCCGGTGCCAGCGGCAACCAAACCGGAGCCGAATGGGAAATTAATGCTTAATGTTGCAGCAACACGGTTGCCATGCTGGTCGATAATTGAAAAATGTGTCGTATCGCTGCCTTTGGTTTCATTTTCTTGCCAGCCAGTCAGGTAGTGGCTCGGCAGCGCTTTATCCAGGCGTATTGTGGATCTTAAACCAGCGGCATAATTGAGGTCCAGTAATTGTTGTATAGGGATGTCGACAAAATCAGGATCACCAAGATATCGCGCCCGGTCGTGATAGGCGCGGCGCATAGCTTCGACAATAAGATGCTTACGCGTAATGTTATCCTGCTTTTCTAAATTGTAAGCTGAAAGAATATTTAATGCTTCCAGAAGCACGATTCCGCCCGACGAAGGAGGTGAGGCGCTGGTTATTTTAATATTTCGATATCTCCCGATAATAGGAGCGCGTTCTTTTACCTGATAAGCTTTAAGGTCATGTTTGCTCCAGCCCCCCCCCTCATTAAGCACGGCTTGTACTAACAAATCTGCAATTTTTCCTTCATAAAAGCCATTTTTTCCATATTTGGCGAGTGCTTCCAACGTGTTGGCCAAATCAGTTTGAACAAGAATAGATTCCAGTTTCGGGATTGCTCCGTTATCAAGAAAAATTTGACTGGCTGCAGCCGAATTTTTTAATGCTTTGTGCCTGAATGCCAGCATGCGAAGATGACGTTCGCCAATGGGAAAGCCCTGTTTTGCATAATAAATAGCGGGTTGCAGGCTGACAGCCAAAGGTAATTGGCCATATTTTTCAGCAATATGAACCAAAGCAGCTGGTAAGCCCGGTATGCCAGCTGATAATGCACCTGTTTTGGATAATGTTTTGTTGACTTTTCCGCTGCTATCCAGATACATATTCCGGTGCGCTGCAAAAGGCGCTCGTTCCCGACCGTCGACCATAATGTCAAGACTGTCTTGTTCCCGGTGCAGCAGCCAGAAACCGCCGCCACCCAGCCCTGAACCGGCTGGTTCAACAACAGCCAACGCTGCGCTGATTGCGACAGCGGCATCAAAAGCATTGCCGCCTTGATTTAGAATCTGTTCCCCAGCCTTGGTTGCCAAAGGATGTGCCGTAGCAATCGCAAATTGATTTTGGCTGGCAAAAATTTGATTTTGCCAGCAGAAAAGGATTAGGAAAAAAAAGCAGGATGTTCTTTTTTTAAGCATATTTCTGAACAGTTCATGATTGTGAATGCAAGATTATACGCTTTTGGATACTATATGAAGGTATTGATGGTTTTATTAATAATCATGACTTGTTTGAACAAAGCAATTGGTAGCAGTGATTCGAATGAGTCAGTAAAGCAGAAATTTGGCTAATGCTGATCGCAGGTTATTCAAGTTATTTCATGCGCGTTCGTTAACAAAAGTCGGCTAAAAATATCAGCCGCAAATGATTGCCGGCGATTGTTGATGTATCTTAAAAAAATATAATCAGGAGGGCAAAAATCTGTGACATCAAAAAACACATACCGGTTAGGGTTCATAGGCATTGGGTTGATGGGTAAGCCAATGACTTTACGACTGCTTGAGGCAGGTTTTGAGGTGAATGTTTGGAATCGAACCCCAGAAAAATTAATAGAAGTTTCAGCTGCGGGCGCTATTACCCAGCTTACCATTCAGACATTGGTTGAACAATCAGACGTTATCCTGCTTTGTTTGGCGGATACGGCTGTCGTTGAATCAATAGTAATGACTCATATCATCAAAGCGGGTGTAAAAAATAAATTATTAATTGATTTATCCAGTATTGACCCTGTTGTCACCCAAAAATTGGCTAAGCGACTTTTTGAAGAGTGTCAAATGGACTGGGTTGATGCGCCGGTTTCAGGTGGCGTAAAGGGAGCGGAACAGGGTAATTTGGCGATTATGGCTGGTGGTAATAGCAACGCAATTGACATCGCCCGCATTGTTTTAAAACCCTTGTACCAACAACTAACGCAAATGGGGGGTGTGGGTAGTGGTCAGGTCACAAAAATCTGTAACCAGATGATTGTCAGTTGTAATGTTTTGGTGATTGCTGAAATGATGGCATTAGCAAAACAAACGGGCGTTAATGCAGAAAAAATTCCTGAAGCTTTAGCAGGTGGTTTTGCAGATTCCAAACCATTACAAATTGTTGCGCCGGAAATGGCGAGTGACACATTTGAACCCGTTAAATGGCGAGTAAAAACCCTGTTGAAAGATTTGAATATGGCTGTAGATTTATCGTCAAGGGAAGATGCTGCCATCCCTATGAGCAGTTTGGCTGCTCAATTAATGCAGTTGCATGGTAATCAAGGATTCATGGAACAAGATCCCTCAACACTAATCAAGCTCTACAAAAAACAATCATGAGATTTTCTGCCAACCTGAGTATGTTGTTTACAGAAAGACCCTTGATAGAACGGTTTAAGGCCGCAAAAGATTGTGGATTTGATGCAGTGGAAATTCAATTTCCTTATGAATTGCCCGCAGAAACAATTTCCGAACAACTCAATAACCATGAATTAAGATTGGTTTTATTCAATGTTGATGCTGATGATTTACTACAAGGTGGGGAAGGATTGGCGTCCGCCCCTGAAAAAAACCAACAGTTTGTTGATGCAGTCAATCAAGCTGCAGAATATGCAGAAATTTTACAACCCGAATTTATAAATATCTTGCCGGGCTGCTGCTTTGATGAATTACGTATTGAAACTTATCGGAAAATTTTGATTGAAAATTTGAAAATAGCTGTTAATCGTTTTTCTTTGCTCGGAATCACTACAGTTTTTGAAGCAATCAATACTTTGGATATGCCAGGATTTTTGATTCACTCCAGTCAGCAAATGTTACAGATTATGAAAGAGGTGAATCATCCAAAACTGTTAATGCAATACGATATTTATCACATGAGCAGAATGGCTGAGGATATTCAAGGTTTTATTAGAAATCATGCAAGAGAAATAGGGCATATTCAATTTGCAGACAATCCAGGGCGAGGTCAACCAGGTACTGGGAAATTGAACTTCCCGGAAATTTTTCAGACCATCAAGCAATCAGAATACCAAGGTTGGGTAGGCGCAGAATATAAACCTGTTGGATTAACTGAGGCAAGTTTGTTATGGTTGAGTTCTGTACACGACAAAAATTCTTAAAAACTGGTTCAGGACAAAATTGATAAGCTATTGAAAAAACACTTTATAGCATATTAAAGTGTACTAGAGAGTGATAGGGACGTATTTACGTGTGTCTTGCAGTTTCAATAATTTACCTCTTCTTCGTTTTTTTGTCATGTACAAAGATGGGTGTATCAGTTAGCTTCATTTTTCTTTTCTAAAAACCAAGTCAGGGAGATTCAAAATGAGATTAAGAAACATATTATTTATACTCTTTATTGTCAGTAACCAATTAAATGCAGCAACGACGAATCTTGATGTTGCTGAAGAATTTATACTGTTTAGTAGTAGCATTCCACTTTTTTATCCAAAAGGGAGTGGGGGGATTGAAATACGACCAGAAAATATTTTTTTTTCAGATTTAAAAGAGAATGTAAATGGTAGAGTCGACGCAATTATAGATTTACAGTTTGATGATCAAATATATCGCTATCAAGAACAAAATTTGTTTTATAACTATGTAGCAGATCTTGAAAATGATAATGCGAGCTATGGTCTAACAAAGTCTGGAATAATGACTTCTAGTCCATCTTCCTCAATTAATGTTGTCCGTGATGGTACGGAACTTTTGGAATTGAATAAAGAGACAGGCATTTTTTCTCCAACGGGAATATATGTTTTAAACTTACTTGAGACGACATGCTTAGCTGTTTGTGATGATCCTTATCCAGAGCTTACTGCTTTAAATCAAGTGCCTTTGCCAGGAGCTGCTTTCTTGTTTCTTTCATCTTTTGTTGGCTTAGGCTGGTTGAAAAGGTTTAGGGACTAGGCGGCTGTCGGATTAAGAAAGATTCTATTGAGGCAATAAATCATGTGTGGAACACGAATCGAAAACCTAAAACTTCTTAAAGTTGTTGATGGCGATACCATCAAGGTTGAACTGAATAATGAAAGCGAATCATTACGTCTGTTAGCTCTGGATACTGAGGAAAGTAACCGGGGCAGCAGTAAACCGGTTACCAATGCTGGAAAACTGGCGAGCCAGTGGGCCAAGCGGTTTTTCGATTGTGATGAGGATGGTTTCCCCCGCTCTGATGTGCGGGTGACAATCGAGTTTGATACCCAGGATTCTGTAGAGGACAGTTTGAAACGACATCGAGGTAATTAGTCACCCCTGAAAAACAACCTATCCAAATGATTAATAAAGAATTATCTATAAAAAAGCAAGGAACAAAACACCCAGAAATAGTATAATAGACC
>JALSJK010000048.1 GCA_026989395.1 Methylomonas sp. | reverse complement strand
TAAGGAAATTGAAGTATCATCCGAGTTGCCTCCGATTGTTGGTATGACGCCTTTGAAAAAGAATGTTCGGATGAAGGTAATAAGGCAAGGAGATCTGGAAACTATCAAGGTTAAAGTGGGCTTGTTACCCGAGCAGGAAGAACTTCGTCTGGTCCAGGAAACAAATCCGGGTGAAACAATCAACAAGCGTTTTGGAATCGTTATTTCTGATTTAACTAGCGAGCAGCGGCAGCAGTTACAGGTCGAGAAAAATGGCGTCTTAGTCCGGAAGGTGAGTAAGGGTCCGGCTCAGGATGCTGGTATTATTGTTGGTGATGTGATTTTGCAGATCAAGAATAATATCGTTCGCGATGTGGCTGATTTTGATAGAATAACGAGTTCGCTGCCGTCCGGTAAATCAGTTGCGGTGCTGATACAACGGCGAGGCAGTCCAGTATTTTTAGCGATCAAATTATAAATTAAAGCGTGGATTTAAAACACATAAGAAATTTCTCCATTATTGCCCATATAGATCATGGTAAGTCGACATTGGCTGATCGTTTTATCCAGATATGCGGTGGTCTGACCGAACGGGAAATGGCTACCCAGGTTCTGGATTCAATGGATCTGGAACGGGAGCGAGGAATTACCATTAAGGCACAAAGCGTTACCTTAAATTATCAGGCTAAAGATGGGGAACTTTATCAGCTTAATTTTATTGATACGCCGGGTCATGTGGATTTTTCTTATGAGGTTTCGCGGTCTTTGGCTGCTTGCGAAGGTGCTTTACTTGTTGTTGATGCCGCTCAGGGGGTTGAGGCCCAGAGTGTGGCCAATTGTTATACCGCCATTGACCAGGGGCTTGAAGTGGTGCCGGTGCTTAACAAGATAGATTTGCCTTCAGCAGAACCGGAGCGGGTCATCAAGGAAATTGAAGAAGTCATCGGCATACCCGCGGAAAATGCAATCAAAATCAGTGCAAAAACTGGAATTGGTGTGAAAGATGTTTTGGAGCAGCTCATTGAAGAAATTCCTTCTCCCAGTGGCGATGAAAAGGCACCTTTGCAGGCACTGATTATCGATTCCTGGTTTGATAGTTATCTGGGTGTTGTGTCGTTGGTGAAGATTGTCAACGGCAGTTTGCGTCGAAAACAAAAAATCACAGTAATGTCGACGGGAAAATCATTTTTGGCTGAAAATGTCGGTGTTTTTACTCCTAAAAGAACTGAAAAAAATGAATTAAAGACCGGTGAAGTTGGTTTTATAGTTGCAGGAATAAAGGATATTTATGGTGCGCCAGTCGGTGATACCATTACTTTAACCGATAACCCTGCCCATGAACCCTTAGCAGGATTTCAGCAAGTTCAACCACGTGTTTTTGCCGGGCTTTTCCCAGTCAATGCTGATGATTATGGTGCATTGAGAGAGTCTCTTGATAAGTTGCGTCTGAATGATGCTGCTCTGCATTTTGAACCGGAAACATCCCAAGCCTTGGGCTTTGGTTTTCGTTGTGGATTTCTGGGAATGCTGCATATGGAAATTATCCAGGAGCGGCTGGAGCGGGAATATAACGTTGACTTGATCACCACAGCGCCTACCGTGATTTATGAGGTTGAAACCCATAATGGTGGAATCATTATGGTGGATAACCCGGCAAAATTACCGGATCCTGGAACCATTAAGGAGATTCGTGAGCCCATTATTCAGGCTAATATTTTGGTGCCACAGGAATATTTGGGAAGTGTGATTACTCTTTGTATCGAAAAGCGCGGTGTTCAGAAGGACATGCAATACCTGGGTTCCCAGGTTTCTTTAAGTTATGAATTGCCTTTGAGTGAAGTTGTTCTGGATTTTTTTGATCGGCTAAAGTCTGTGAGTCGCGGTTTTGCTTCTTTTGATTATGAGTTTAAACGCTTTCAGGAAGCAAACCTGGTTAAACTGGATGTGCTGATTAATGGCGATCGGGTTGATGCGCTGTCTATTATCGTTCATCGTGATTTGAGTCAAACCAGAGGCCGCGAACTGGTAGAGAAAATGAAAGAATTAATTCCAAGACAAATGTATGAAGTGGCTATTCAGGCGGCTATTGGATCAAAAATTATTGCCCGCTCTACTGTTAAAGCAATGCGTAAAAATGTGACTGCAAAGTGTTACGGTGGGGACATCACGCGTAAGAAAAAGCTGTTAGAAAAGCAGAAGGCAGGCAAAAAGCGCATGAAACAGGTCGGTAAAATTGAAATTCCCCAGGATGCCTTTTTGGCAGTTTTACAAGTCAGCAAGGATTAGCCTTGTTGCACATATTTTTTTCCACCATTAAAAAACAAGATTATGGATTTTGACTTTTCCTTTTTTTTAGTCATAGCAACAATTGTAACCGGCGTTATTTGGGGCGGCTATTTACTTTATCTGAAATACACCGGGCAAGAGATCAAACCAGATCAAAAAGAGCCTATCATAGTAGAATATGCGCACTCGTTTTTCCCGATTGTGCTGATTGTACTGATTTTACGTTCTTTTTTGGTGGAGCCGTTCAGGATTCCTTCGGCTTCAATGATGCCAACATTATTAATTGGCGACTTTATTTTGGTTAATAAATATACCTATGGCGTCAGGTTGCCAGTGTTGAACACTAAAATTATCGAAGTCGGCGAGCCTAAGAGAGGCGATATCGTAGTATTTCGTTATCCCAAAAATCCGACAGTTGACTATATAAAAAGAGTGATAGGCTTGCCGGGTGACAGGGTGGCCTACTACAACAAGCAGGTTTATATAAATGGCAAAAGAGTGAAATACACGCCTATGGGTATTTATCAGGGCGTCGGTCAGGGTAAAAACATGACTGGCGCAAATTTGCTGCTTGAAGATCTTGATACCGTTGAGCATAAAATTTTGATTCATAATAGGGCGCCGTCAATTGAAAGTGTTAATGTGATTCCTGAAGGTCACTATTTTGTGATGGGAGACAATCGTGATAACAGTAATGATAGCCGCTACTGGGGAACTGTGCCGGAAGAAAACCTGGTAGGCCGAGCCTTTTTTATCTGGATGAGTTGGGATTGGGAGTATAAAGGGATTGGCTTTGATAGAATTGGCACAGTATTAGAATAAAACCTTGAAGTCTGAGATATAAACGCAAGGCATTGTTGTAGAGATGGTTTTTATTGTCTGGCCATTAAAAAATCAAGGATAAATGCTGAGAAGCAACTACACTTAAGGAGTGTAGAGGAACTTGATTAGGTAGATAAATAATGACTAGACGATACCGCAGGCAACAACAGGGATTAACGATGATCTCGATTGTGCTTATTTTGGGACTGATCGCCTTTTTTACTCTCTTGATTTTAAAAATTGCGCCAATCTATATGGATCATGCCAAGGTGGTCAATGCTTTGGCTGCTGTTGAAGAAACGACAGACATCCAAACCAAAAGTAAAAGTGAAATTCTGTCTTCCTTGAAGAAAAGATTCAATTTTAATTATGTTTATCACATTGAAGATGATGACATCAGTATCATAAAAGAAGGAAATTATCTTAAAGTTGATATTGAATACGAAGTGGTAGAAAATCTGGTTGGAAACTTAAGCGTATTGGTGGAATTTCATGAAGGCTTTGAGGTGGGGGAAACGTGACAAGAGATCCTGCTGGCCTTTGTAAAAAGCTTCAGTTGGATTTTAAAGATCCGAAGCTGTTTGTTATGGCGTTGACTCATCGTAGCGCAGGCAATGGTAATAATGAGCGTCTGGAGTTTTTAGGCGATTCGGTTTTAGGGTTTGTAATTGCCAAAAAGTTGTTTGAAAAATTTCCGGATGCCAGCGAAGGCGTATTAAGTCGGTTGCGGGCAAATTTGGTTAATCAAGGGGTATTAGCTGAAGTGGCCAGGGAGAATGAGATTGGTGATTATCTGATTTTAGGTTCGGGTGAATTAAAAAGTGGTGGATACAGGCGTGATTCTATTTTGTCTGATGCTTTAGAAGCCATTATTGGTGCTTTATTGGTAGACCAAGGCATAAATGCCAGCCAGAATTGGGTTTTAAAGGTTTTTGCTGATAGAATTAATAGCTTATCGCTTGATGATTGGCAGAAAGACCCGAAAACCCGCTTGCAGGAATTTATGCAATCTCGAAAGCTCGATTTACCAGAATATAATTTGCTATCGATGACGGGTGCTGCGCACGCCCAGACTTTCCGGGTTGAGTGCCGAATTCCGTTGGCATCCGAGCCATCAATTGGAGAAGGCGCATCAAGAAAAAAAGCTGAACAAACAGCGGCAGAAAATATGTTGAAACAACTGAAATTATAATTTGATGAATTGTGGTTATGTAGCGCTGATTGGGCGTCCAAATGTTGGTAAGTCAACATTAATGAATCATTTGCTGGGCCAAAAGATCAGTATTACCTCAAGAAAACCGCAAACAACACGGCATCGAATTTTAGGTATTAGTACGACTGATGCAGGACAAGCTGTTTATCTGGATACCCCGGGGATGCATCAGAACGAGAAACGGGCTTTGAATAGATATTTGAACCGTACTGCTGACACTACACTTGCTGGCGTTGATTTGGTGGTGTGGTTGATTGATGGGTTATCATGGCAAACCTATGATGAAGTTATATTCCGTAAATTACAATCGGCAGGATTGCCGGTTATTCTGGTTGTCAACAAAATCGATCGGTTAAAAAGCAAAGAACATATCCTGGCTTTTTTTGCACAGGCGAAAGAAAAATTTCCGTTTACACAAATGATTCCTGTTTCGGCATTAAAAGGCCAAAATCTGGATCAATTGCAATCTGCAATTATGGGTTTATTACCGGAAGGCGAGCTGATTTACCCTGAAGATCAAATCACTGATCGCAGCGAACGGTTTTTAGCTGCGGAAATTATCAGGGAAAAATTAACCCGCAGATTGGGCGATGAGCTTCCCTATGCCATTACGGTAGAAATTGAACGCTATGAAGAACATGCTAAGTTAGCAAAAATTTATGGCCTGATATGGGTGGAACGCAGCACCCAGAAAAGTATTGTGATTGGCAAGCATGGCGAAAAATTGAAGAAAATTGGTATCGATGCGCGTAAAGATATTGAGAATCTTATCCATAAAAAAGTCTATCTACAATTATGGGTTAAAGTAAAAAAGGGCTGGTCGGATAATGAGCGGGCTTTGCAAAGTTTAGGCTTTAATGAGTGATCATGCTATTTATCTGGAACCTGCCTTTGTTCTCCATTCTCGTGCATATCGTGAATCTAGTCTGATTCTTGATGTTCTGACTCAGCGGCTGGGTAAGGTTTCATTGTTGGCGAAAGCAGTTAAGAACAAAAAAAACACCGAAATATCTGCTTGTTTGCAACCCTTTAATCCCATACTGGTTTCATTTTACGGAAACACTGGCCTCAGAGTATTGTCTGATGTTGAACTTGAGCCGCCAAAGATTTTGCTTGAAGGGAAAGCATTGTATTGTGGGTTTTACGTTAATGAGCTGCTCAAATATCTTTTGCACACTGACGATCCCTGTCCAGAAATTTATCTAATTTATCGTCGCTTTTTAGAGCAATTGCAAGAAAATTTTGATAATTTAGAGACATTGTTGCGTTTTTTTGAGCTGCAGTTATTGGAGGCTCTTGGCTATGGTTTACAATTAACGCATGATTTTAGCCAGGATAAAGCGGTTGTGTCCGAAAAAAAATATCATTTTATTCCGGATCGAGGGCCGGTGGAATCGAAACAGGGTTTTATAAGTGGTGATACTTTATTATCCTTACAAAATAAAGTTTTGAAAAGCAGACAAGCGCTTTTTGAAGCAAAAAAATTAATGCGCCTGGTTTTTGATTTTTATTTACAGGGCCGTCAATTACGTTCTCGAACTCTCATAAAACAATTATATCAATCATAAGTTATGCAGAAAAAACCGATCCTGTTGGGCGTTAATATTGATCATGTTGCAACCTTGAGGCAGGCGCGAGGCACAAGATATCCTGAACCTATACAGGTGGCGCTTATAGCCGAACAGGCCGGTGCTGATGGCATAACAGCGCATCTTCGTGAAGACCGGCGTCATATACAGGACAGAGATATCTATTTGCTCAAGGATATGATCCATTCTCGATTAAATTTGGAAATGGCGGTTACTGATGAAATGCTCAATATTGCGAGGCAGATTAAGCCTTTTGCCTGTTGTTTGGTTCCTGAAAAACGTGAGGAGCTAACTACCGAGGGAGGGCTTGATGTGGCCGCTGACCCGGAACGGATGTTGCAGGCATGTGGAGAACTTGCAGATGCAGAAATCGAAGTTTCATTATTCATTGATCCGGAGGAAAGACAGATTGATGCAGCTGTGGAAGCAGGAGCTCCGGTTGTAGAGCTTCATACCGGATGTTATGCAGATGCGATTGATGTTGGTCAGCAAGAACAAGAGCTTGAGCGAATAAGCCAAGCCGCCAAATATGCGAATTCTGCAGGTTTGCAAGTTAATGCAGGACATGGCTTACATTTTCATAATGTCGAAGCGATTTGTAAAATTCCTGAAATTGTCGAATTGAATATTGGTCATTCGATTATTGCTCAGGCGCTATTTTCAGGATTGGATCGAACGGTGAGAGATTTAAAACAAATCATGCGAAATGCGAGGTTATGAAGCTTGAGCATTATCAGCTGACTTCAATCGGCAACAGGAAAATCAATCAGGATTACATGCAAAACGAAGTTAATGATCGTTATGCGTTGTTTGTAGTTGCTGATGGTTTGGGTGGGCATCATGCAGGGGAAAAGGCATCTCGATTCTTTTGCAAGGGCTTGGTTGGATTGGCTCCTGCTTATACTCAAACTATTGCTGAAGATCCAGAGCAAGTGATGTTTGACTGGATTGATGCGGCGGTTGATAAGATGAAAGTCGCTTTTGGTGATGATGAGGGGGCGATTGATGCTCATACCACTTGTGCGATCTTATATATGCAAAAAGATCTGCTGGTGGTTGCACATTGTGGGGATTCCAGAGTCTATCGGTTGAAAAACGGGGTGCAACTGTGGCGTACCAGGGATCATTCGAAAACGCAAAATTTGCTTGAAAAAGGAGCCTTGACAGAACAGGAAATGGGGGTTCATCCTGATCAGGGTTTTTTGACGCGCAGCATTAATATTTTGAAGCCCTATGAGCCGGAAATAAAAGTTTATCCGCCTCCAGAGAAAGGCGAGATTTTTATTTTATGCAGCGATGGTTTTTGGGAGTTTACTAAAGAAGCGGAATTTAGGCGTTTGGCGATGCCAAACATTAATAAAAAAGATTTGTTGAAGCAGGCTCAATTAGCGATGTTCAGAGCTGGGGGACGTAGTGACAATATTACAGTACAGTGGTTGCGCATCTGCGAATAAAATTCAACACCCATACACGCTTGATTTATGGGTGTTGAATTTCGTCGGTTTAGTGTGTTGCCAAGCCGTGTTTCTGGATGCGATAGAGCAGCGTATCTCTGGAAATTCCCAGCAAGCGAGCAGACTTGCTTCGGTTGCCATTGGTTTTTAACAAGGCTTGATGAATCAATTCGGCTTCCAGATTGTCCAAGCTGAAACCAGCTTCTGGAATACTGAAGCCAGACGTAGCATCTCCCATTTTAAGCGAACTGAATTCGTGAGGCAGATTCTCTGGTTGAATGGTTCTGCCGGACAGCAGGATGGCCAGCCGTTCACAAACATTTCTTAATTCCCTAACATTTCCAGGCCATTCATAGCCGCGTAATTTTTTGAGTGTTGGTTTGCTCAAAGTTGCAGGTTCAATCTGGTGCTGTTCAGCGAAATGATTGATGAAATATTTGGCCAGCAAATCAATGTCATCTTTACGTTCTTGTAGTGGTGGAATTTCTAATGGAACAACATTTAAACGAAAGTATAAATCTTGTCGGAAGGTTCCTTCGTCAATTTGCCTGGCCAGATCAGTGTTGGTTGCGGCAATAATTCGGACATTTACGAAGTCAGGTCTGGTTTCGCCAACCGGAAAGCATTCGCCCGACTCCAGAAAACGTAATAGTTTTGCCTGTATGCTTAGTGGGAGTGAATTAACTTCGTCTAAAAACAAGGTGCCGCCATCGGCAGATTGAAAAATACCTTTTTTGTTGCCAGTAGCGCCGGTAAAAGCACCTTTGCGGTGGCCAAATAATTCAGATTCAACAATGCCTTCAGGTAATGCGGCGCAGTTGACTGTAATAAATGGCTTGTCGGCACGCTTACTTTCCTTTTGCAAGGCAGTTGCCAATACCTCCTTTCCTGTCCCTGTTTCGCCCTTGATGAGCACTGTAACATCGGTTGCAGCCACTACCTTTGCGCTTCTTAGTACAGATTCAAAGGCAGGGTTGTTGCCAATCAATTTTGTAAAATGTTGCATAGAAACCTCTTTAATTTTAATAATTTTTATATGTGTTGTAATCGCATTGGGTTTAGCCAAGGCAGGGCAGACAAAATAGCTAGAATGATCAGTAAAATACCTATTATTTGCCTGAACCGATTCATTCTGGCTAGTTTCGAAAAAGCCCCTCCCATTGCGCCGACACTTATGATGGCGGGCAGGGTTCCAGCTCCAAATGATAACATTGTTAGGCCACTACTTACAATATTTCCGGTTGTAATGGCCAATGCCATTGCGGTATAGACAAGACCGCAAGGCAGCCAGCCCCAGATGATTCCAAATAGAAACGCCTGGTGTAACTTTGTTACCGGCAACAGTTTTCTGCCTACGGGGTCTAACAATCTCCATAATTTCGAGCCAAATTTTTCAATATAGGCGAAACCCGGAAACCATCCAGCAATAAACATGCCAGCTCCAGCCATAATAGTTGCAGAGAGGATTTGTAGTGCTCTGTAACCTGTTTCATGGTTAAAAGGGATGATCAGGGCTGTACCCAGAAAACCGGCTATCAGACCTCCCATGGTATAACTAAATAATCTTCCAAGATTGTAGTTAATGATAAAAGGCAACAAGCGTTTTTTATTTTCACGAATTTCGGGCTTCAGGCTGAGAGTAAGGGTGCCAATGATAGAGCCGCACATGGTCACACAATGAAGACTGCTGAATAGGCCGACAATAAATGCGACGAGATAAGAAGTTTGAAAGGCGGTATCAATTTCCATAGTTTGATAAAGATATCATATTGTTTTTTTTGCTCAAGAAAAAACGAAATGAAGGTTTTTTGACGTTTTTTAATTGAACTGTGTTATTTAAAGAGCAGTTATGTGTGAAATACCAATATAAATGCGATTTAATTATTTTTAGCGCATTTCCAATATTTGATAAGGGTTTTCACAGAGCTTATGCTTATTGCTTTCAAAAATACCTCGCATATAGTGCTGAATTTTTCGCCAACATTATCGTTAAAAGGACTTCCATCGGCTTGCTGTTACAGTGTATTTACGCCAAATCCATCACAAATCCATTCTCATGTGTAATAAGAAAAACTCCAAGGAATTTTAGGGGGTGGTGGATATGCATAAAAAAGGCCAGGCTCATAGGGAAAAAATTAATTAAACTATGTTATATAACTTAGTGCAAATGAGTTATATAACATAGTTATTATAATTCAGCAATTTGGTGATTATTTTTATTTTTTAATATCATATAGTTATGTAATTATAAATTTTGGCTCCTATTTTGCTTTTTTATTTGGTTACGTCTTTTATTAAGAGAGGAAAAAAGTGGTTAAGACAAGACTTTTACTTATTTCAGCAGCTTGTTTGGCAGTGCCTTTTCAAGTGAACGCTGAAACTGAGCAATTGCCAACGATTATTGTTGAAGGGGTTGCCAAAAGGCCAGGTGAACTTGGTGTTGTCCCTGATTCATCTGGGTTAAAAGATGCGGCTTCCATGCTAAAACATGTACCTGGCGCCAGTGTAAACAGGAATGGACCATTAACAGGCATAGCCCAGTACCGTGGTATGTTTGGTAATCGGATTAATGTCAGCCTTGATGGAGCAAACTTTAAAGAAGTGGGCCCTAACAGTATGGATCCTCCATTGAGTCATATCCCGGCTGCACTAACCGAATCATTGCAAGTATATCGCGGTATTGCCCCGGTCAGTAGCGGTATTGACACAATCGGTGGCGCAATGAGCTTGAAGACCAAAAAAGGTCGATTTGCGGACGAAGATGAAACTTTTGCGACTAGTGGTGTACTTTCATCGGGTTACAGTTCGGTTGATGATAGCTATTTTGGTGCTGGTTTTGTGTCGATCGCCAATCAAAATCACAAGCTTTATGCGGGGGGCTCCAAGGAAGAGGGAGAAGATTATAAATTCAAGGATGACAAGAGGGTCACGCCGACCAGTTACGATCGGGAAGTCTACACCGTTGGATATGGTTATCAAAGAGATGGCCACCAACTGGGTCTGCAATATACTGATAATAATACTCACAAAACTGGAACTCCAGCCTTGCCGATGGATATTATCTATGTCAAGGGCGGACTTTATGATGCCAATTATCAATGGGATATTGGTGACGGATATCAGTTGAAAACGCGGTTTTATTATCAGAATATGCGGCATTTGATGAATAATCATAGCTTGCGGCCACCAAGAATAATGAATGGTGGTCCCATGTTGATGCAAAACAGGACCGAAGTTGAAGGTGGGGGATTGGATATGGCCTTTACCATGCCTTTGTTTAGCGGTGCTTTGACTATGGGTGTTAATGGTGATCGGTCAAATCACGATGCCTTTATTTCCGGCAGTATGTTAATGCCTATGATGGGAGGTATGCCCGGCATGACCATGCGGATGCCGATTGCTATCAAGAATTTCAATGATGTTTCCAGAGAGCGTTATAGCGGTTTTCTTGAATGGAAAGGCGATTTAATGGATGATCTGTCAGCGGAATTTGGCCTTCGTTATACCTATACTTATTCCAATGCCGGAGCTGTCAGTACCAGCCGGATGTTGTTGCCAAATGGCGTTAACGAGCGCGTTTTGGCTACAAGATTCAATGATCTGGATCATGAAAAGTATTTTCATGATGTTGAATTGGTTAGTATTTTTCGTTATACCGCAACGGATAATCTGAATCTTGAGATTGGTTTTGCCAGAAAGAATCGTGCGCCAAGTTATCAGGAACTTTATCTGTGGTCGCCGGGCGAAGCGACTGGCGGATTGGCTGATGGCAGGAATTATGTTGGTAATTTGAATTTAAAAACTGAAAATGCCTATCAATTTGAGTTGGGCGCTGAATATCATACTGATGATTTATATGTGGCTCCACGGGTTTTTTATCATTATGTCAAAGATTATATTCAGGGAACACCGGTGGCAGGTTTTGGTAACGGTACGTTGCAATTCAATAATATTGATGCACAGCTTTGGGGTTTGGATATCGAAGCCAGTTATCGCATTGACGATCATTGGCGACTTGATGGTGGTTTGAATTATGTTCGTGGACAGCAAATTGGTGGACAGGGAGGAAATTTATACAGAATAGCGCCATTGAATGGTCGAGCCCAGATTACCTTTGAGCACTCAGGTTGGATGGCGGCTGTAGAAGGTGTGTTTTATGATCGGATGGAAGATGTGGCAGGTTATAATGATGAGCAAGTTACACCGGGATATTTCTTGCTAAACTTGAAAGCCAAATATGAGCCGGATCTGATCAAAGGTCTTGTGATTGGGGCTGGAATCGACAATGTCATTGATCAAAAACATTTTGACCATTTGGGTGGTTACTATCGGGTTAGCGGTAATCCGGATGTAGCCCAAGGCGGTCGAATTCCTATGAATGGCAGGAACTTTTACGCTACTTTATCTTATCAGTGGTAGGTTTTTTTCCTGTTCGTCACTTTGTAGTGACGAACAGGACGTCTTTGTTATTGAAATTGCTCCGCAATTTGTTGCTGAATTCTTTCTGCCATCATTTTGGGATTTTCCGCATCACGAATAGGGCGACCCACAACGATATAATCTGCGCCATTATGGAAAGCCTGTTCAACGCTAACGACACGTTTTTGATCGTCAGCAGGACGATTTTCTACAGGACGAACGCCAGGTGTTATGACTAACAAACGATGTTCCAGTTGTTGCCTTATCATTGGTACTTCCAAACCAGAAGATACAATACCATCGCAGCCAATTTCCAAAGCTCTTTTGGCTCTGGACAGCACCAATTGTTCAACATCGCATTGAAAACCAAGATCATCCAGGTCGCCACGATCAAGGCTGGTGAGAGCAGTAACTGCCAGCACTTTTAAATCCCCTTTTGATGCAACCGCTGCTTCCATAATGGCATTATTGCCGTGTATGGTTGCCAGATCCACTCCTTTTTGACTCAATGCTTTAATAGCGCGTCCAACGGTTGCCGGGACATCAAAAAATTTTAAATCAACAAATACTTTTTTATCTTGCTGTTTTAACCATTCGATAAAGCCAAAATAATCGCCAGACATGAAAAGTTCCATGCCGACTTTATAAAATTTCACCGAATCATCCAGCGTTTCAACTAATTTTCTGGCTTCTGAAATACTGGGCAAGTCCAAAGCCATAATCAGGCGTTCATTATGAGGAATAGGTTTGGTTGATAAAAATGATTGACTCATGAATAAATAATAAAGCTTAAAATATGTGGATATATAGTAGCATTGAAAAATCAACATTTCATTTTCTCTAACTCCCGTTAATGATAACAACACTAATACAAATGGCTTTACTCATCACTTGCGGATGTGTTTGGCGTTTTTTAAAACCTGGTGGTCTTGAAGCCGACCAAACCCGGTTAGTGTTAACTACTGTAGTTTATTATTTGTTGTTGCCGGCAATGATTTTACATGTACTTTGGAATGCAGAAATAGGTGTTCAGTCTCTCAAGTTTTCACAATTAGCGGTAGCCAGCATTTTTTTTGGTTTGGCTTCGATGTGGCTGACGGGAAAGTTGCTGAAAATTAATAATTCCAGATTAGGCGCTTTGGTGCTGGCTACAGGTTTTCCGAATGTGACTTATTTGGGGCTTCCTGTTTTGGAGCAAACATTTGGTCCGTGGGCGCGCTCTGTGGCAATTCAGATGGATTTATTTGCCGGTTTGCCATTATTATTTACTTTAGGAATTGTGATCGCCAGGTATTTTGGTGAAGACAATGACGATGATAAAAAACCGATTTTGGCGTTTTTAAATGCACCGCCTTTTTGGGTTGCAGCGGCCGCAGTAACAATGAATTTAATGCATATCCCTGAACCCGAATGGATGTCAGGGATATTGGAAAGGCTGGCCGGTGGTGTCGTGCCGCTGATGCTGTTTTCTTTAGGACTGGCGCTAAACTGGCAAGCAGTTTCAATCAGAAATCTACCTTATGTGATTCCCGTAACCACCATCAAAATGCTGCTAATGCCGTTATTCGCCATTTGGTTTAATCAATATCTTGGTATTGAAGGTGAGGCAAAAACTGCCGCATTACTGGAAACAGCAATGCCCTGCATGGTACTTGGGATTGTCTTCTGTGATCGCTATCGGCTGGATGCGGGCATTTATGCCATGTCAGTAACCATAACTACCGTGCTTAGTTTGGTAATGTTGCCTTTTTGGTACAGGATGATGCAATGAACCCAAAAGTTGAAATTTTTTCCCAGGGTGAAGAGTTGGTAACAGGCCAGATTATCGATACCAATGCTGCCTGGTTATCTGATCAATTAATACAGATGGGTTTTACTGTTTCGCGCCATACTACCGTTGGCGATAAACTGGAAGATTTAGTGGCTTTGTTACAGGAAATTGCAGATCGGGCAGACTGTTGTATATGTACTGGAGGCTTGGGACCAACAGTGGATGACTTGACCGCAGAAGCGGTGGCAATAGCTTTTGATTTACCGCTTGAATTTGATGCAATTGCTTACCAGCAAATGGCCGACTATTTTAAACAACGAGGCAGATCGATGCCGGAATCCAATCGCAAGCAGGCGATGTTGCCGAAAACTTCAGTTCGTCTGGATAATGAATGGGGAACAGCACCTGGTTTTGCATTGCGAACAAGCCGATGTCATTTTGCTTTTGTGCCGGGCGTGCCTTATGAAATGAAGCAAATGTTTAAAAACAAAATTACCCCGTTGGTATTATCACAATTTTCAGCCCGGCCCTGGAAATTGATGACCATTAAAACCCTTGGAATGGGAGAATCCGAACTTCAGAATTGTCTGGAAAAACTGGCTTTTCCTGAGAGTGTGCAATTAGGGTTTCGTACCGGTAAGGATGAAATTCAAACCAAGTTGCTTTTTCCGCCGGAATTTCCAGAAACGGAACTACAAGATTTCACTTCAAAAGTAGCAAAACAGTTGGGTGACTCGGTTTTCTCCATTGCTGGGCAAGATGATCATTCAGATGATATCGCCACAGTTATCAATAAATTATTGCAGCAAAAACAACTTTCCTTGAGTATTCTGGAGACCTTCAGTCATGGATTAATGGCTGCAAAATGCCGGTCAGTTGAAGCATTAAATGAAGCCCGGTTTGTTGCTAATTTCGAACGGATATGCGAACAAATGGCAATAGAAGTTCAGAATGATCTGTCAGCTCTATCCATTAATATCGCGGAAAACTTCAGAAAAAAAGCCGGAACGGACTTTGCGCTGGTGCAATTATCTGATGCAACTAAAAATGATGTTGCTGATCCAAAACAAAGTATTCAACTATATAATGCAATTGCGGGTCACAAGGAAACGACCACTTGCTTAACTCGCGCCTCAGGCACATATAAACGTAAACAAAACCAGGCGGCACTATCCGGGCTGGACTTTTTTAGACGCTATTTACAAAAAACATTATAACCACACAGATATGGCATTAATTCAGCTTAACAGGATTTCAATAGCTTTCGGAACTCATGCATTATTAGAAAAGGCAGATTTTCAACTGGATGCAGGAGAGCGCGTAGGATTGTTGGGTAGAAATGGAGAAGGTAAATCTACCCTGATGAAAATTATTGCTGGAGAAATTCAGCCGGATGATGGAGAAATTCGTAAGCAATCGGAACTCAAACTGGCAATTCTGGAACAGGCGCCATCACTTTCAGGAGAAGAAACTATTTATGATGCGGTGGCTGACGGTTTGGGCGAAGTGGGTGAGTGGATCAAGCAGTATCATGCATTGTCGATTGATATGAATGAACAAGACGAGAGTGCCTTGACCGAGCTGGGTCGATTACAGCATAAATTAGAAACCCACCAAGGTTGGCAATTGCAGCAGCGAGTGGAAACTGTTTTAAGCCGTTTGAATTTACCTGGTGAATTATCGGTTGCCAGTTTGTCAGGTGGTTGGAAACGGCGCGTAACGTTGGCAAAAGCTTTAGTGATTGAGCCTGATGTGTTGTTATTGGATGAGCCGACCAATCATCTTGACCTGGAAAGTATTGAATGGCTTGAAGAGCAATTATTGAATTTTCAGGGTGCATTGTTGTTTGTAACTCATGATCGCTCCTTTCTAACAAAGCTTGCCACTCGCATTGTTGATCTCGACAGGGGAAAGCTGGTTTCCTGGCCAGGAGATTATGCAGATTACCTTCGGCGTAAAGCCGCAGCTCTGGATGAGGAAGCCAATCAAAATGCAGAATTTGACAAAAAACTGGCCCAGGAAGAAACCTGGATCAGACAAGGCATCAAGGCTCGGCGAACAAGAAATGAAGGGCGAGTCAGGGCATTGAAAAAATTGCGTGAGGAAAGAGCAGGCAGAAGACAATTGCAGGGCACTTCTAAACTGACGCTTGAAAAGGGGCAGGCTTCGGGAAAGAAAGTGATAGAAGCTGAAAATATTAGTTTTTCCTACCAAAACAACCCAATTGTTAAGGATTTTTCAATCAGCATTCAACGTGGTGACAAAATTGGCTTGATTGGCCCAAATGGTTCGGGGAAAACGACTTTGCTGAAATTATTGCTTAAAGAGGAACTTCAGCCTGATTCAGGAACCGTAGAATTAGGCACTAAATTGCAGGTAGCCTATTTCGATCAGTTGCGGGAACAGCTTGATCCTGAAATGAGCGTTGCTGATTCGGTTGCTGATGGCAATGAGTTTTTGGAAATTGCCGGAACCAAAAGGCACGTAATGTCATATCTGGGGGATTTTCTGTTCGCTCCAGCCAGGGCCAGATCGCCAGTTAAAAGTTTATCGGGGGGTGAAAAAAATCGCTTGTTGCTAGCCAGGCTGTTTACCCGTCCGGCAAATTTAATCATTATGGATGAGCCGACTAACGATTTGGATATTGAAACCCTGGAGTTGCTGGAAGAAAAGCTGGTTAATTACGATGGCACTTTGTTATTGGTCAGCCATGACCGGGCATTTCTTGATAACGTCGTCACCAGTGTTTTGGTATTTGAAGGTGATGGTAAAATCAGTGAGTATGTGGGCGGTCATGCAGATTGGCTGCGGCAGAGTAAGGTGGCTGAGACAGAAAAGCTACAGAAAAAACCAGCCCTTGATAAAAAAACCAAAGGCCCAGCAAAAAAGAAAAAGTTTAGTTATAAAGATCAGCGCGAACTGGAGCAATTACCGGAGCTAATCGAGCAACTGGATGCCAAGCAGGCCGATTTAAACGAGAAAATTAATGCTCCTGACTTTTACAAGCAGGAGCAGGATAAAATCAATCTGATTTTGACAGAATTCAAAGAGAATGAGGCTGAATTAGAACAGGCTTATCAACGCTGGGATGAATTGGAGGCGTTAGCCGAAGAAGTAGCCGGGTAATAAACTTCAACATGGCTGATGTCATCAGTTTTATGCAATAGCTTATTGAGACGGCAATAGATCTTTTCTATACCCTGATGAAGGCAAATAAAATCACCGGGGGCAAACTGGTTGCTGCTGAACATGATGCTGTCGGGTTTGTTTAAGGTTTTGATGCCGGGCAAAAATAAAGCCCATTCGGTTTTTTCATGATTGTGCTGTTTGGAGATGCAAATGGCTTGAGCTTCCAGAGCCATTAATTCAATCCCAAAGCTGATGCCACCGTGTTTGGTTTTACAGATCCTACGGATTAAGCCAATTTCAATCCGGTTATCTTCATTGTTGGTAAAGCCGATTAAATCGTTAATATTGGTTCTGACTTGATGACCATTTTTTAGCATCATGCCATAGCCGTTAATACTACTGTTTTTGATAGTAAATTCGCCCAATTTTAATGAGTTATCTTGCTTCTTTGACTGCATGGTAACAGACCAGATGTTGTCATTGCAGGCTATGTTTTTCTGGGTAGTAAAAATCTGATTGATTTTTTGATCGTGGTGAATATCTTTTTTTAGCGTATTCCACATTTTTTGCACCATTTCCTCTCCCTCGGGTAATAACTCCATGTTTGGTGCGCTCCAGATGCCTGCAATTCTGGCGTCATACTCAGTAATTTCAACTTTATCAGGCGAGTTGGTACTTTTGGTATTTCGGAGAAAGTGAATTGAATCATCGAAACCCATTAACCCATATTCGGCTTTATCTTCCTGGACGCGAGTGAATTTTCGCGATTGACTCATGCTTAGGCTTTTTAATATTATATTTAATAAGCTGATTTTTACCGAATGTAAAATGTCAGTGCCGACAGGTTGTTCCTGAATGTCGTGAAAAATAGCTTTGGCTACATTGATCGTGGAAAAATAGCGAATATTCTCCGCTTCCGATTCACTGATATCAATTAATCTAGCAGGAGGGTGGTCCTGGCTGATATCAAAAGCCAAATAATAACTGGCTTGTTTTTGCTTGATTTTTGACCGGATTGCCGCTTGTTCGGCATAGCCATTTAAAAATTGGTAAATAATCTTCATTTCTCTGGGCTGAAGTTGATTACTGCCGCAATGATAAAAGCAAAGAATCTGCCGAAATTTTCGATTAATTGTGCCTAAAAGGATACTATTTCTGGAAATGTTTTTTTCCAATAGATCAAGCTGTTTTGCCAGTTGATAAAATTGGTAACTCAGTTTCCAGAATCCTTTAAAGGGAGCTTCGTAGCCCATTGAAACATAAAGCAAGGTATTCCCTAAATATTTCAGGCCGCTATAAATAATAAAAGCGTTTTCTTCGGCAGAAAATTGTTTTTCAGAAACACAGAAAGCAAAACCTTTGGCAAGTTCGCTATAGGTCCAGACCAGCAAAGACAGATGGTTTGATTCTTCCTCATTTAATGGGAAACCAACATCAAAGAATTTTTGCTCAATGGGCCGGGCAAAAACGTCGAGGTAATTACCAATAACTTCCATTGCCAGAGCAACTTTTTTGACGGGCAGATCTTTGCTGTTTATCGTTTGAAGCGCATAAAATATTTCTTTGCAGGAAGAATATGCATCCTGTTCCGGCAGCTCATGAAGCCAGGCCTCGATTTTAGTTTTGGAAACAGCAAAAGGCAGCTTGGTCTGATTGGCAAGTGGGGCGGATGCAAATGTTGAAATTTCCATAGGTTTATGTTGTGTTTCTTAATAATGGGTTTTAATTGTTGTGCTATTCTTTAAGCAATACTTTTCCAAAGCATAGTCCAAATTCAGTATTTGAATTTGCTTTTACGCACAAAATCAGTTTATTTTTTAGGAATATTGTGTCTATTTTCGATAAAATTTTAAAAGGGAAAAAAGGATTATCAGCGCAGGAGCAACTTTCTGATGAAGTACCTATTGAAATCCTTAAAAAATTGATACCGATCAGGAATCTTAGTGAAGAAAAGCTGCTTGCCTTCGATTTGCACAAACAGTCAGAGTTTGTGCCGGAAAAAGTCACGCTGTTCAAAGTGGGGCAGGTCAATAAAACGGTTTATTTTTTGCTAAAAGGCTGCATTGAGTTAACTGACGAAAATGGTAAGAGCTATGAGGTAGAAGCAGGAACCCAGATGGCTAAATTTCCATTGGCTGGGGGGATAAAGTGTACAACGACAGCAGTGACCAAAACAGATTGTATGGTTTTGGGTGTATCACAAAAAATCATGGGGATCGGCAAGGAAGTTCGTCAGAACCTTCAGCAATTGCGTTTTCCTGAGAAAATTATTGATAGCAAGCTTATTCAAAGTTTCATACAGCATTATGCTGATGATGAGCTGGAAATCCCGTCATTACCCAAAGTTGCGATAAATTTACGCAAGGCAATGGAAAAGGATATCGGTATTGCTGAAGCAGTTGAAATCATTCAGCTGGACCCGGTGATTTCGGCAAAACTGATTGATGTTGCAAATTGTCCACTTTATATTACCCGAAATCCGGCAAAAACCTGTTTTGAAGCAGTTAATCGAATTGGTTTGCATGCCACAAAAACCCTGGTTACATCATTAAGTATCAAGCAGATTTTTAATTCAAAAAACCAGAAGATCAAGCAGTTTATGGAGCATTTATGGAAACAAAGTGTTTATATTTCCAGCATCAGTTTTTTTCTGGCGTCTGAAACCAGACACCTCAATGCCGAGGAGGCTTTGCTGGTGGGTTTGGTTTGCGATATTGGCTTAATTCCGTTTTTAACGTTTGCTGCCAATTTGCCGGATGATTATTATTCCGATCTGGAACTCAAATTGGCATTACCCTATATTCGCGGCCCTGTGGGAGCAACCATTCTGCAGAAATGGGATTTTCCTGAAGAAATGGTTAAAATTCCGTTACATGCAGAGGACTGGTATTTCAATGCCAGTGAAAAACTGGATTTGACGGATGTGGTTATTTTGGCGAGATTACACAGCAAGATCGGAAAATCAGGTTTTGATAAACTGCCCGCGATCACCTCAATTCCAGCGGCAAGCAAACTGAAAAATGTTACCTTATCGCCAGAAAACTCCTTGCATATCATTCACGATGCAAAACAAAAAATAAATGACGCTTTAAAAGCTTTCTAAGCAAATTCAAGTTGATTGTTTCGTCGGTATGATTTTAGGCTATATTGCTCGAACTTCATTTCTAGTCCTGTGCCTTCCAGTTTGCGTTAAAATACGCTTTATTAACCAAGCATCTATAAAAATCAATGAGCAATCCATTACTTGAAGAATTTACCCTTCCCCCTTTTTCTAAAATCAAACCTGAACATGTAGAGCCAGCTATCGATCAATTGTTGGCAGATGCCAGAATTGTCGTTAGGGAAAAATTAGCAGCGACTGATAACTACAGCTGGGAAAATCTGGTTGAACCTCTGGAACAAGCCGATGACAGAATTCACAAAGCCTGGTCGCCAGTCAGTCACATGAATTCAGTTGTTAACAGTGATGAGCTTCGTGATGCTTATAATGCCTGCTTGCCCAAGCTGAGTGAATATGGCACGGAAATGGGGCAAAACGCTGAGTTGTTTAAAGCTTATCAAGCAATTTCGAAAAGTGACGAATATAAATCTTTTGATATCGCTCAGAAAAAAATTATTGAAAACGCGCTGCGGGATTTTCATTTATCTGGAGTGGATCTTAAGTCAGCAAAAAAAGACCGATATAAAGATATCAGCCAGCAACTTTCCAAGTTAGCCAGCAAATATGAGGAAAATGTATTGGATGCAACCAATGCCTGGAGCAAGTTAATTACTGATGAAGCCGAACTTGCCGGATTACCGGAAACTGCAATGCAGCAAGCCAGACAAACAGCAGAAATGGATGAGCAAAAGGGCTGGATGTTGACCTTGCAATTTCCATCTTATCTGGCTGTGATGACTTATGCAGATAACCGGACATTGCGGCAAGAAGTCTACGAAGCTTTTTCAACACGCGCTTCAGATCAGGGGCCGAATGCCGGAGAATGGGACAATTCTGAAATCATGGAACAGATCCTGGCGCTTAGATATGAAAAAGCGCAATTGCTGGGATACAAGAACTATGCTGAATTGTCACTGGTGACTAAAATGGCGGATTCACCCGAGCAAGTTATCGAATTTCTGGAGGATTTGGCAGACAAATCCAAACCTCAAGCTGAAAAAGATTTGTCCGAGTTAAAACAGTTTGCCAAAGAGCAATATGGAATTGCCGATTTACAAGCATGGGATATAAGTTATTTTTCCGAAAAAATGCGGCAATTTAAGTATCAGCTTTCCCAAGAAGAAGTCAAAGCCTACTTTCCGATTACCAAAGTTTTACCTGGCATGTTTAGTGTCGTCAAAAAATTATACGGTCTGAAAATCAACGAAATAAATGATTTTGACCGTTGGCATGAAGATGTACGGTTTTTTCAGATTGTTGATGAAAATGGCCAGCTGCGGGGACAATTCTATGTTGATCTGTATGCCAGACCCAAAAAACGCGGCGGTGCGTGGATGGATGATTTTGCCGGCCGCAAACGGCTTGGTAAGGAACTGCAAATTCCGGTCGCCTATTTAACTTGCAATTTTACCCCGCCGGCGGGCGATGATCCGGCTTTACTGACTCATGATGACGTGACGACACTGTTTCATGAATTTGGTCATGGACTGCATCATATGTTGACTCAGGTTGATTATTTGGGCGTATCCGGTATTAATGGTGTTGAATGGGATGCTGTGGAACTTCCCAGTCAGTTTATGGAAAACTGGTGCTGGGAGCCGGAAGCCTTGGCATTGATTTCAGAACATTATCAAACAGGGGAAACATTGCCGAAACAATTGCTGGATAAAATGCTAGCGGCGAAAAATTTTCAGTCCGGCATGATGATGGTCAGGCAATTGGAATTCAGTTTATTCGATATGCTGATTCATAAAGAATATGACCCTGAAGCGGGAGCAAGAATTTATTCCATTCTGGAGCGGGTTAGAAACCAGGTTGCAGTAATCAAGCCTCCAGCTTTTAATCGCTTTGCCCATAATTTTTCGCATATTTTTGCTGGTGGCTATGCGGCTGGATATTTCAGTTACAAATGGGCGGAAGTATTATCCAGCGATGCTTTTTCTTTATTTGAGGAGCGTGGAATTTTCGACCAGGAGACTGGCAGGGCATTTTTGCACAATATTCTGGAAAAAGGCGGCAGTGAAAATGCGTTGGATTTGTTTATTAAATTTCGTGGTCGTGAACCAAAAATTGATGCATTACTCCGGCATTCTGGTATTGCGGCATGAAGTATAAAGACCTCAGGGATTTCATCAATCAGCTTGAGCAAAAAGGTGAGCTAAAGCGTATCCAATACCAAGCTGATCCAGATCTGGAAATTACTGAAATTTGTGATCGCACTTTAAAGCAAGAAGGTCCAGCATTATTATTTGAAAACCCCAAAGGCTATGATGTGCCGCTTCTAGGTAATTTGTTTGGAACGCCTCATCGTGTTGCCATGGGTATGGGCGCAGAATCAGTCACCGCGCTGCGGGAAATTGGCACCTTATTAGCTTATCTGAAAGAGCCGGAACCACCTAAAGGTATGCGCGATGCTTGGGAAAAAGCGCCGGTTTTCAAACAAGTTTTGAATATGGCGCCGAAAATGGTGAAGAAACCAGCCTGTCAGGAAGTCGTTTATCGGGGTGAAGAGGTCGATTTGGGGCGTTACCCTATTCAGCGATGTTGGCCGGAAGATGTTGCGCCACTCATTACCTGGGCACTGGTCGTAACCAAAGGGCCGCATAAAGACCGACAAAATCTGGGTATTTATCGTCAGCAAGTGATTGCTAAAAACAAGGTGATTATGCGCTGGCTAACACATCGCGGCGGCGCTCTGGATTTTAAGGAATGGCAGGCAGTCCATCCAGGTGAGCCATTTCCGGTTGCTGTTGCTTTGGGGGCTGATCCTGCAACTATTTTGGGAGCAGTCACTCCGGTACCTGATAGCTTGTCAGAATATGCTTTTGCAGGATTATTGAGAGGCAGCAAAACTGAGCTTTCAACTTGTTTGACACATTCTCTACAGATTCCCGCCAGTGCAGAGATTGTCCTAGAAGGCTTTATTTATCCAGATGAAATGGCTCCTGAAGGTCCGTTTGGCGATCATACCGGTTATTACAATGAAGTTGATGAATTTCCGGTTTTCACTATCGAAACAATAACTCAGCGTAAAAACCCCATTTACCACAGTACCTATACCGGCAGGCCGCCGGATGAACCCGCCATTTTAGGTGTTGCCTTGAATGAGGTGTTTGTACCCATTTTGCAGAAGCAATTTCCTGAGATTGTTGACTTTTACCTGCCCCCGGAAGGATGTTCTTACCGCATGGCCGTCATCAGTATGAAAAAGCAATATGCGGGACATGCCAAGCGAGTCATGCTGGGGACTTGGTCTTATCTGCGCCAGTTCATGTATACCAAGTTTGTTATTGTGGTTGATGATGACGTTGATGCCCGAAACTGGAAAGATGTAATTTGGGCAATGACTACCCGAATGGACCCTGCCCGTGATCTGACAATTCTGGAAAATACCCCAATTGATTATCTGGATTTTGCCTCGCCAGTTTCCGGTCTGGGATCCAAAGTTGGTTTTGATGCTACCAATAAATGGCCAGGCGAAACCACTCGAGAATGGGGTAAGCCGATTATTATGGAAAAGAAAATCATTGATCAGGTTGATCAGATTTGGCAATCGTTAGGTATTTTTTAAGTTTTTTGTGGATTTCCCAGAAAGCTGACGGTTTGTCGGCATCAATGGCAATAACTCACCAATACGGCTGTTTTCAGACAGGGAATTTGTCCAGTATTTCTTTTGGCCTTGCTGCGGGGTTCAGGTTTTTTAATTTAGCTGTGCTGAGGGAGGATTGGATGGTCGGCAGCACGATGACCTGACTGTTAGGAATCGTAAAGGAATATTAAGACAATTATTAAGTTTTCTGACCTCTGAATTTCCCTGTTTCCAATAAGTTTTCTATCAATCTTTTTGCCTGAAGGAGTGGGTTGGAGTGAGCAACTGGGTGAAAATTTCGGCAATACTTGCATTAATTTTTTTTCGTAAGGATTACTTTTTGAGCAGTAATTTTTTTTGG
>JALSJK010000047.1 GCA_026989395.1 Methylomonas sp. | reverse complement strand
GGCTTGTACAAACTTCTTCGACAACCTCGATGAGCATCATGCTCCTTTGCGTGCATTGTTGAATGAAAAGTTTCAGATTATTGAGGGCAAAGCCGGGTATTCTTGATCGTGGATAGTATATAAAAACCCTATAAAGATTGGTATTGGTTTAAACAGAAACCAAATCTAGAAAGCTAGTGGGTTTCGGGATTCGTAGCGAAGAAAGTGGGAAATTGCACGCAACTTTAATGTGAATTAAGAGCCAATTCTTTTTTCATATTATTCATAGGGTAAGAATTTTTTTATTTCCCCCTCAACCAACCTTCTCCCTCTGGAGAAGGCTTTAAAGCTTTAAGCTCTTAATTCATATTTTATGTAACGTATAGCAGTGCTACGCAACGAGAAAGATCGGAAAAGGGAGCTGATTTCCCCATGCCGCAGCAGAATCTTCCTTGATCCGACAACTTCCTAGCAATCAGTTGTTTCTAACTTCATTAGTCAGATTATCAGTTATTTTGGCTTATCAATTTTTGTAGTTGCCTCAATATTCCATCTGGCTCCTGCAACGCTTGAGATACGATTTCATCAGCCCGTTGCTGACTTCTGGCATGTGCATAGATCCTTAATTGTGGTGCATTACCGGAAGGTCGGATATGGGCAATTTCGCCATTATCAAAAAAACAGCGGATACCATCCAGAGTATTGATGGCATTTATTTGAGAAAATCCCAGTTTCCTTGTAAAAACTGATGACAGTCGTTCTCGTTTAGCCTGGGTATCCTTGGCTTGGTCTTCCGATAAAAGCCACTCTTCCAGAATTTGATCATCCAAATCTTTGGCAATAATTCGGTCAGTGTGAAATTCTGTGGTTGTGATTTTTTCATTCACTGGCTTGAACGTTGCCAGAATTTTTTGACTTACTTGCTGTGGAAAATCATCAATCAACCCTGCTTTGCCATACCATTTAGGTAACCGGGTAAATAATTCAGACAGGCTTATGCCTTTTTCACTTGCGTCATAAAGTGCAGCGAGAATCGGCAACACTGCATCTCGTGTCGGCAGAGCCTTAAGTTGAGTGCCATTGACGGAAATGTCTGAACCAATCAAAAACCCACCATTCGCTTCCCAGGAAACGACTCGTTTAAAACCCGCATCCAGCGCCTGCTGCATTGCTGCAATTACAAATGGTGAACCAATTCTGGTTTTTTGGGTTTTAACGCCTTTTTCAGAAAAAAATTCATGGACGGCAGGGTTGCTGCTAATGGGAATTGATACTGAATCTACTTGTAAATAATCAGCCACGGTTATTCCCAACAAATCACCCGGAATAAATTGCAATTGAGCACCTGCATTTTCTGAATCAACTGCAATCACTAACGACCTGTCACTGTCGCCATCGGTAGAAATAATGGCATCAAACCGCCCTTTCGCCAGATTCTCAGTCAGCAATTTTTCCAGCATCTGTAAATGATTCTGTGAGATTGCTTCTGTATCAATGGGTATAAATTCTTCACTGCGGCCTGTTTCAATAACTTCGGCGCCGCAATTTCGTAATATTTCAGGAATTAAATCACGGCCTACAGCGCTATATTGAAAAAACAAAAATCGTTTGCCTTTTAAACCATCTGCTGAAAAAACTGCCTGGTAACGCTGTTTATAAGCTTCTATAGCAGCATTATTTGATTCTGGAATGGAGACCGTGAACGCCTGCTTGATCATACCGTCTTCATCAAAAATTGATTCTTCAGCCGCCTGATTAAACAATAACTCACGAATATTATTCACATTGGCAACAATCCCCTGCTCATCGGCTTTCAAAACCTCACCATCACAACGATTGGGTTTCTGACCATTTCTGTCAGCAGGAATGTGACTTCCGGTGATAATAAAGCTGGCGATGCCTTGTTGAAGCGCGTAAAAAGTTAATGCCGGTGTTGGAATTTTCCCCTGATAATCCACCTGATAGCCAGCATCAATGATTGCTTTTGCGGTGGCTTTCACCAGACGATCAGACGATGGTCTTAAATCACAAGCAACTGGGATTTTTATGCCATGCTGCGAATTTATAGTTAATGAAAGTTTGTTGCTGGATTCAAAATAACGTAATGCTCCCATTGTTAAACAATAGACTTCAAGATCAGTCAAATCAGACACCAATGCCCTAACGCCACTGGTTCCAAATTTTGCCGGAACCGGTTGATAATTTAATGTTTCTCGAAGTGTTGATAACTTGCCCATGTTGCTCTCACGCCAAAAAATTTTTTATTATACCGTTTCAACCCTGAGGATTCGTTAAATTGATTACAAATAGAAAAACTTAATATACGTTTGATGTGACAGGTATAATTATACTTCGCGCGGTCACGACTACGGATTTCTAACGACTGAGTTTTTGCCAATAGCTGCGTTACTAAAACAGTTGCGTAGCTTGCTATGCGCCTGTTTTAGTGCCTTGCTCTCGACAAAAATCAGTGCGCTATAAATTCCGCATCCGTGACCGCGCAAAGTATAACTGAAACAAAACACTGTCAACTACTGCCGATTTCTCATTAATGCCGCCGGTTAGCAAAAACAACACCAAGCAATATCTACAAAATTATGCCAAGGAAGGACTGTTTCTGCATGCTCTGCCTGAATCGTATGCCCTAAAACCAACGCGATTTTCCGATTTGGTTTTAGCCCATCAAAAAATTGGTTTGAGTACGCAGGATTCCGGGTTAATCCTTGCTATCAATGCGCATCTTTGGGGCTCGGTTTTTCCTTTACTCACTTACGGCTCGGACAAACAACGGCAAACCTGGCTTCCTGGATTAATCAATGGTAATACTATAGGCGGACATGCCATTACTGAGCCACAAGCCGGCTCAGACCTTAATGCCTTAGCTACCTCGGCTACTGTTGTTGCTGATGGTTTTCTTCTTAATGGCTGTAAACGTTATATCACCAATACACCTATTGCCGATCTTTTGGTTGTTTATGCCCGATTAGATCATCAACTTTCCGCCTTTCTGGTTGAAAAAAATGATAAAGGCGTTAGTTTTTCTGAGGGTCCGGCTGTTTCTGGTTGTCAATCCGCTCCGATGGGTGATGTGATTTTAGAGAACTGTCTGATTCCGGCCGACCGGCAACTTGGAAAAACCGGCATGGGCAGCAATATGATCCAACATGCTCTGGAATTGGAGCGGGCATTTATTTTTGCCGGGATCAGTGGCATTATGCAATGGCAATTGAATGAAGTAATTCATTACAGTCGTGAAAGGAAAAGCAACAATCTTCCGTTGGGAAAAAACCAGGCAATCAGCCACAAAATAGCTGAAATGAAAGTGCGTCTTGATACTATTCATCTGTGGCTAAACGAATGTGCGCGCTTAAAGGATGCCAACAAACGAATTACACTGGCGAGTGCTCAAACCAAACTGTTTGCCAGTGAAGCTTTTTTGCAGTCCAGCCTGGATGCTGTTCAAATTCTGGGGGCTTTTGGCTTGCTTGATGACAGTATCATGCCTGCTCTGGTCAATGACGCAATGGCTAGTCGCTTATTCTCCGGCTCATCTGAAATTCAAAAAAATATTATCGCCGCCTTGTCAGGAACTGGCGAAGGCTATAACCCTAAATAAAGCGAAACATCAAATTATGGAGCATGCCATTGAAACCGCAATCAGAAAACCTTGAAAAACTGAATCTGGAAACTGCGTTGATCCCGTGGAAAGACTTGCAACGATTCTTTGCCAGTGGTCAAACTATTTATGTCTCTTCTAAACTCGATTTGATCGATGTTGCTGATGCTTTTTCCAGGGACGATAAATCACAGGTTGAGAGCTGGTTAACGCAATCGTTAGTAACCAAGGTTTCCGATCAGCAAGCGATGGACTGGTTTGATTCGGATGTGGAAATATGGTCTGTCGTTGTTAAACCCTGGGTTTTGGTTCAGGATATTCCTCAAGTAACATCCTAACAGTCACTAAAACCAGAATCCCAATAAGTATACTATTCGCGATCAAGAATACACATTAACTAGCTGGCACATTGTATTGATTGCGAATATAATAGCGACATGAATGATTACCGCCTATCAGACGAAGAGATTAAACACCTTGAAGTGTTGCAT
>JALSJK010000046.1 GCA_026989395.1 Methylomonas sp. | reverse complement strand
AGGTTGAATCTTTTCAAATTGTTCTCGACTTATATCACTCGGGTATCTTTTATCTTCCATCGTTCATCTTTCATCTTTCAAATTGTTAAATGATACTATTAATGTCAGATCTTGAACAGGTTCTAAGTGGCTGGAAACTTAACCCACAGCAGAAGCAACACGTATTGATGGATGGAAAGCTATGAGTACTTTAGATAAATACATACTATTACTATCCCAGTTTGTGGCTGGTGAAATTACTGCATCTAAGTTTGATACGCTGTATCTTGAGCTATTCAAAAATGAAACAGAAAGCTTCTCAGAGGATACTTATGCTGTATTAAATAATCTATTCTCTGATGCAGATGCCTACTGTGAAGATCCCAGCCTGCGCGATGATGAAGACCTAAATGATGCCGAATTATTGGCTAGTGCAAAGAAGGCTTTAGAAAGGTTAGTTTAGGGGGAAAGAATAACATCTCGACTATCAATGGACGGAAACCAATAAATAGTGAATATGCAGGGAAAGTACATCCGTCTGGCGTTAAGTTTAAGGATAATGGATTCCCAGATTTTACGCCTCACTCGAAAGCTGAAGTAAAATTAGACGGTTTAACCGGCAACTACACCAAAGATTCTGCAATGGCTAATAAAGCAGTGGGATTAAAAAGGACACCAGATGGCTATGTTTGGCATCATGTAGAAGATGGGAAAACAATGCAGTTAGTTCCAAGGGATATACATAATGCTACCAGGCATACTGGTGGTTCGGCTACTATTCGTAATGGAGGGTTTGATTAATGTCTGTAAAGATAAGCGGGGCATCTCCCGTTTCCGAAATTGATATTGATAGATTTGCAAATGAGTTGGGGCACAAATTACCTGATACATACATAGAGTTTGTTTTGCTGCATAACGGAGCAAAACCAGAAACTAATGTATTCAAAATTAGTGAAGATAACGATTGTGGTGTAGATCGATTTATACCAGTCTTAAAGATTAGAGACGAAATAAAAAATATTGATCATGTATCCTCAACTAAAATTCCTATAGCTTGGGCAGAAGGAGGGAATTACTTATTGTTGGATTTAGATAGTGGGAAAATATCTTTTTGGGATCATGAAATCCCAGAAGAACAATATTATATTGCGCCTGATATAAATGTCTTCATTGAACAGCTTAAGCCTTTTGACCCCAGTACGATTGAGCTAAAAGAAGGGCAAGTTAAAAGTGCATGGATTGACCCTGATTTCTTAAAAAATCTGTAGTGCAGTCGGATTGATGTACGGAACTCAACAAAAAACTTATTGAAATGTACGAATTTACTTGACCACTACAAATCCGTTGTATACTGTTTACGCTGAAAAATGCACTTTTGACATTCTGTAACATACTGAATGTAAATTGATTGTTATGAATGTAGTGAGGTATTTTTGACCGTAAACAGTATATTTCAATTTTACCTCGTTCCCACGCTCCTGCGTGGGAATGCAGACTTCCCTGTTATTATCGCTCGATATGAAAACATGGGGTCACGTGCAAACATGGGGTCAGTTTAATTGGTCATTAACAATTGTTCACTGCCGCACAGGCAGCTTAAAAATGACATCACATTAAAGACAGCATGAAAAAGCAACGTTTAAATCTCATGACAGCTCTTGATAAACATCTGTGTTAAAAAAGACATCCCCCCTTGTGAGGCATGCCTTACCTCTTTTTGCTGTCAAGGGTAATGCTAAAAACATCAATCAAATCAAATTGGGTTTTTCCTGTAATTAATTCTATAGGTTTATCAAACCCAATCACATACCCCGTCAATTGGTTTTTTGTTAACTTAAACCGAATCATATGACGATACCGGGGTAAACAGGCACCACCACCCGCTTCATTGTTATGACCATTATATGCAAGCGAAACTGCCAGATACCATCCAAACCAGACACAACTTAGAACGGCTCCTAATAGAAAAACTAATACAATTCGTTCAAGTGTTACTGGTTTAGGCAGCAACCCTGAAATGTAGATGACTGCAATAAACGCCGCTATACCAAGAATTACCCAATAGCTGAACAATCGATTAGCGACTTTTTTTTGTTCTGCTAAAGAAAAACCATGATTGGCATGACACTGAAGAAAGGGTATTCGCGGTATCAAATAGCCTATCGCTATAATAACTGTTGTAATAACCAACATTTCAAGATATGTGCTGTAAACAGCCATAACCAACCCAACTCCAAACTGTAAAACAGCATGCCATAAACCAATTAATGCCCAAAAACGCTTGGGACGTTCTTTTAATGCTCCGCCAACAAAAGCGGCAAGCCCAATTAGCCCAAAAAAAGGCAATACCACACTAGCAATAGTCGTTGTATCTGTCAGGGCGACTGCTGCGGTATTGGTTCCATAATACCAACAACCAATACCTGCGTTAATTGCTGATACAATAATCAGAAACCAGATTGGAACATTTTGTTCAAGCCAGGAAAGCTGTAACCCAGTGCGGGAACAATATTTTTTCCGCTCAGTCATCAAATTAGCTAATTGGCGACAATAGACAAGCATCACCACAGAGTTTATTAAATAAAACAATGCAAGACTGCTGGCAATAGCCGGATATGGCAAATCTCTTTTCACATAAATAATGACCAGTAATTCAATTATTTTCAATAGCGAAATAACCCCCATAACAATACCAACATAAAAGAGGCTATGTTTTCTCCATTCTTCCATGTTTGCTTTGATGACTTGCTCCCTGTCTGAGCGTAACTTATTGCTCAAAAACCATATTAATAGGGGCAAAACTACCACAAATAGAAAATCCAACCAATAAGGCTGATAGGGATAGCTTTCTAATTCTGGAATTGCCAGGGCTTGCTGGACTTTCCCTAGCAAGTTCTTTTCACAATCAAACAGGTATCCACATGGCCTAATGGTTTGAGGGATAAAAGCGTTATTACCAGCTGATCCACTGCTGAATATCGACCAGGTACTATCTGGTATGGTCAGGGCAAAATATAACGCCATCACAATCAAACCGCCGGCTACCCAGATATGTCCTCCGCGTACTATTTTCCAAAACCATAACAAGTTTTGAGTCATGATGTTATGTGAATCGGCTCTTTCAGGATAAACACGATTTGCCTGTACCTCCCCGACATCAGTATGGCTAGCATGCAAAAATGCACCACCCCCACCCGCCACAACAGAGGCATAATTGTCACACAATCGTTTGGCATCATTTTGCTGGTTCAGCCCCTCACCCCAGTATCGTTCGTAATGGTGAATATCACCTGAAATATCCAAACGACACCAGTCTTTGTGCTTTTTATCAAGCTTAACTGGATCATTTATAAAATAGGGTTGCAAGCCAATTTTTTTGAAAGTTTTGACAATTTCCGAATCGTTAGCTGCTAATTGACCGAATCTGGTTGATGGCTCAGGGGTTGCAACAATCAGTTTTTGTGGAGGTACTAACTGATCCTGATGGTTTTTTGTACAAATATTCCGATAAAAATGCTCCTGACGAAAATCAATTTTTCCTTGCTGCGCATCCAGACCCCAAAAGTTCCAGTCAAATGGCAGTTTCAATGCTACATAACTGGCGCATTGCTGACGCTCAAATGCATGAAGATGCAAACATGGACTTTTGGGGTTAATTGGTTTGCAAAATTGTCGATTAAAGCCATCGAGGGCATCATAATAATCATGGTTTCCGGGTATGGCAAAAATAGGCTTTTTAGTAGGTTTTGCATCCGTACCATAAATGTCATCACTTGCCCAATTAAATGGTGCCTGGAAACGTTCTGCTAACGTTTCAAAGTCAGCAATATGATATGCAGTATCCCCTCCGACAAACATAAATTCACCGCGCGGCAAACAATCCCCATCAGGGGAAAGATTGACTTGACTACCCGGTGCAGCTTTTTTGTCCGGCAAATATAAATCACTTTGACAGAGGCAAGCAATCGAGTAGGTTGCTCTATTATCATCTCCGGTATCCGCAATATAATCGAACCAGAAACACTCCTCACCCTGATCGTTTCTTATATACTTTTTGTTCCTAAAGTTATGTACATGAGGCTGCATCCAATCCCTGGCATCCAGTTTTTCTCCATAAAATGTATATACTATCCACGATCAAGAATACCCGGCTTTGCCCTCAATAATCTGAAACTTTTCATTCAACAATGCACGCAAAGGAGCATGATGCTCATCGAGGTTGTCGAAGAAGTTTGTACAAGCCTGTTT
>JALSJK010000045.1 GCA_026989395.1 Methylomonas sp. | reverse complement strand
AACAAGCTTGTACACACTTCTTCGACAACCTCGATGAGCATCATGCTCCTTTGCGTGCATTGTTGACTGAAAAGTTTCAGATTATTGAGGGCAAAGCCGGGTATTCTTGATCGTAGATAGTATATATCCTGAATCCAAAACTTCACTACGGCACAGGTGGCAAGCTTTTGATTCCTCATGGATTCAAGTATTTTTTTTATTCTCCATATCCATGAGCGCTTATTGAGCTTGGTATATACTTTGCGCGGTCACGACTACGGATTTCTAACGACTGAGTTTTTGCCGATAGCTGCGTTACTAAAACAGTTGCGTAGCTTGCTATGCGCCTATTTTAGAGCCTTGCTCTCGACAAAAATCAGTGCGCTATAAATTCCGCATTCGTGACCGCGCGAAGTATAATTTAAGACTGATCTGTCACAATCATCATTACCTACATTAATTCAGGAGTTGTAATGTTAACTAAAAAAGACCTTCCCCTTGATGGGCAAAGAGCGCTGGTAACAGGTGCAAACTCTGGTATCGGCGCTGCCATTGCCAGATCTCTGGCAATGGCAGGTGCAAAAGTCGTTGTCAATTATGTGGTTAATGAACAAGCTGCCCTGACTTTGATCAGAGAAATTGAGGCTGAAGGCGGCCAGGCAATTGCTGTTCATGCCGATGTTAGTCAGGAAGACCAGGTACAAAACATGTTCCAGCAAATGTTTGATGCCTGGGGAAGTATCGATATTCTGGTTAATAATGCTGGCATTCAGAGAGATGCCGCTTTTCTGGATATGTCACTGGAACAATGGGATCAGGTAATGAATGTCAATTTAACCGGTCAGTTTTTATGCGCCAGAGAAGCTGCACGGGAGTTTGTTCGACGTGGCGTAATACCTGAAATTTCATGTGCGGCGGGAAAAATAATCTGCATTTCTTCTGTGCATGAAGTGATTCCCTGGGCGGGTCATGTGAATTATGCTGCATCTAAAGGCGGCGTCATGCTGTTTATGAAAAGTATTGCCCAGGAACTGGCACATTTAAAAATCAGGGTCAATGGCATTGCCCCGGGTGCTATCAAAACACCAATTAACAAATCTGCCTGGGAAACTCAGGAAGCAGAACAACAATTATTAAAATTGATTCCTTATGAACGGGTCGGTGAACCCTCTGATATTGGCCGCGCTACTGTCTGGCTGGCTTCGGACGATTCTGATTATGTTACCGGCACCAGCCTGTTTGTTGATGGCGGCATGACTTTGTATCCAGGATTTCGTGAGGGAGGATAAGGCTACTATGAACAATCCTGAACAGCAACGTTTGGAAGAAATCCGGACAAAAAAACAGAACTGGTCATTGTGGGGCCCTTACCTTGCTGAACGCGCATGGGGAACAGTTCGAGAAGATTATAGCCCTGATGGCAAAGCATGGGATTACTTCACCCATGAACAGGCCCATGCCCGAACTTATCGCTGGAATGAAGATGGCCTGGCCGGTTTGTGTGATGAACAACAACGTTTATGCCTGTCGCTCGCCTTATGGAATGGCCATGATGCAATTCTAAAGGAAAGAGCTTTTGGCTTGACCGGAAACCAGGGCAATCATGGCGAAGATGTGAAGGAGCTCTATTTCTATGAAGACGCATTACCGAGTCATGCTTATCTAAAATACCTTTACAAATATCCTCAATCACCTTTTCCATATCAGCAGTTAATTACTGAAAACACCAATCGCAATCTTCAGGATCCACCTTTTGGCCTTTATGAAAGTGGTGTATTTAACGATAATCGCTATTGGGATATTAATGTTGAATATGCAAAACATTCTCCAGATGAAATTTATCTATTAATTTCTGTCAAAAACCATGGCCCTGATGAGGCTAAAATACATGTTATCCCACAATTATGGTTTCGGAATACCTGGTCTTGGGACAACCAGCAAAGCGCTATTCCAATTATTCAACACCTGGATAGTAACAAAGCAGGCTGGGCTGTTAAAGCCGGGCATGAACAACTGGGTGATTATTATTTGTATGGCGAATCCTCAGCCGATTTGATGTTCTGCGATAATGAAACCAATGCCCAAAAATTATGGGATAAAGAAGATGAAAACGAATCTGAATTCCCCAAAGATGGCTTTCATCGCAGAATTGTTGAATCAGAAACAACTGCCGTCAATCCTGACAAAGGTACTAAGTTTGGCGCCTGGCATCAATTATCGGTTGCATCTGGTGATACGGTACAAATCAGGTTGATTTTGTCATCGAAAGCATTACCGAATCCTTTTAAAGATCATGACAAAATTTTAAATCAACGCCGACAGGAAACCAGTATTTTTTATCAGCAGCTTTTACCCGATGCTTCTGATGAAGATAAACGCATCCTGCGCAAGGCGTTGGCAGGTATGATCTGGACCAAACAGTTTTACCATTTTGATGTTGACCGGTGGCTACAGGGTGATAAATTACCTGCGCCCAAAGATCGTTTAAAAGCAAGAAACAGCAAATGGCGGCACTTTAAGGCTCATGATGTCATCTCAATGCCTGATTGCTGGGAATATCCCTGGTTTGCGGCATGGGATCTGGCTTATCATTGCGTGCCGCTGGCATTGCTTGATATTGATTTTGCCAAAAACCAGATCGAACTGATGCTCAAGGAGAGTTACTTGCACCCCAATGGGCAAATTCCTGCTTATGAATGGACTTTTGATGATGTTAACCCCCCTGTCCATGCTTTTGGTACGCTCAAGGTTTTTCGGGCGGAACGACTCAAATACGGCAAGGGGGATATAAAATTCCTGCAAAGAGTATTCCATAAACTGCTGTTAAATTACGGCTGGTGGATCAACCGCAAAGACCGGGAAGGCCACAATGTTTTTGAAGGCGGTTTTTTAGGATTGGATAATATTTCTGTCTATGACCGATCCAAACCCTTGCCTTTCGGATACGCACTGAAACAAGCCGATGCAACGGGTTGGATGGCCATGTTTGCGCTTAATATGACGGTAATGGCTTTGGAAATTGCCACCCAGGATAACGCTTATGAAGGCATTGCCATCCAATGCTACCAACAATTTGTCGCTATTGCCCGCGCCTTGACAGATCAAGCTGAAACGGGCATAGATCTCTGGGATGAGGAGGCTGGTTTTTTTAAGGATGTCATTATCTCACCCGAAGGTGAGCAATACAGAATTGATGTCTATTCCATGGTGGGATTAATCCCGTTATTTGCATGTGAGATTATCGACCAGCGACTGTTAAAAAACACACCCAGATTTGTTGAGTTTTTACACAATAATAAAGGCGGAAAATTGCACGGAAAAAAAGCTTTTGCTGATCCCGACTGGGAAAATCAGCATGGTGAACATCTGTTAGCACTGGTCGATCATGAAAGACTCTCCCGCATCTTGCTTCGCGTTCTAGATGAAAACCAGTTTATGTCCAGATATGGAATAAGAAGCCTGAGCCGCATTCATGACGAGCATAAAAATCTGGGTGATATCCCAGGCATTGGTTCTGCCATGATCGAATATGTCCCTGGGGAATCAAACTCCTGGATGTTTGGCGGCAATTCCAACTGGCGCGGGCCAATCTGGTTTCCGATCAATTATTCTTTAATACAATCATTAGATAAATATTACCGATATCTGGGCGATGATTTTGTCATTCCTGTGCCCTGTCAAAACAACGAGCTGATGAATCTGAAACAAATCGCCGATTTGATTTCAGAAAGCCTGATCGACCTTTACCGTCAGAATGAACAAGAACAAATCCCGGCCCTGCATCAGGAATTGTCATTCCAGAATAATCCTGATTGGCAAGAACTGTATTACTTCTACGAATACTTTCATGGCGAAACAGGGCAAGGACTAGGTGCAAAACACCAAACTGGATGGACCGGTTTGATTGCAAATTTAATAATGCGTCGCCATGATCGGCATATTCCATCTTATTGGAAAAAGAAATCTTAGGCATGGGCACGAAATAAGCCAGGCCAGTAGTTCAGGTTATTCATGCGCCTTCATTAGTGGCTTGTCTAAGGTTTTAAGCTTTATTTTCAGGGCAACCCCGCACCCGGCACAGTAACATCGACAATTTCTATTCGCCCACTAAGCATTTTTTTAGCCTGTTCCGGGTCATCAGTTTCTGAACTCAGCACAAACAATGTTTTTCTTTCATCGCCGCCAAGCATGCAAGCATAGGCATTGCCAATTGGCGTAACCCGATCGACAATCTCACCTCCTTGTTTGACTCTGATGACATCTCCAGTATTAGGGCAAGCCACCCAAACGGCATTTTCTTGATCCAGGCAAATACCATCAGGAAAAGCTTCTCCTAAATCAGCCCAAAGTTTTTGCTCCCCAAAGGTACCATCGTTATTAATTTCAAAAATACTTAACTGAGAAGCAAAGGTCTCAGCCACAATCAGATTTTTTCCATCCGGCGTTATAACCATACCATTCGGAAAAACCACTTTTTTTGTAACAATTTTCACTGTGCCATCAGGCAAAACCAAAATGATTTCTGCGGTTGTGACTGGCTCACCACCGTGCAAATCGTAGCCAAAATTGCCGACATAACTTCGCCCAAGCTGATCGACCACTAAATCATTACAATGAAAAGAGGCAAATTCAGATAAATCGGCAAACAGTTTCAATTTACCATGTTCCAAAACCAGTAATTGCCGATGTTGCATTGAAACCACCAGTAATCTTCCATCAGGAAGCCAACCAAGCCCGCCAGGCAAATCAGAAAGCTCTGAAATCACAAAAGATTGGCCATGCAAATCCACCTTTTTAATCAGTTTTGCATGTTGATCGGTAAACCATAAATAACCTTGATGCCAGCGCGGTCCTTCGGGAAACATCAATCCATCAAGTAATAATTGGGTAGTGAAATTCATCTTTGATTATTATTGATAATGTCAAAATGCTGTTGAATAGCATTTGAAATTATCTTGGGTGATTGTTTAATATCCACAACCAGTACTTGTTCAGGTTCTTCAAGTGTCTCAAATTGAGAATTAATTAAATCCACAGACATAAAATGACCTGATCGGGATTCCAGTCTTTTTTTAATCAACGCCTTGGGACCTTTCAAATACACAAATTTAACAGCTTCTGAATCGTTCTGCAGTTGTCGCCGATATTCCTGCTTCAAAGCAGAACAGGAAACAACAGCATTGTCATGTTTTTTTATCAGCTCCTTAATATGTTGACTAATTTGCGATAACCAAACTGAGCGATCATCATCATTTAAAGGGATACCAACACTCATTTTTGCGATATTTTTCACGCTGTGAAAATCATCGCCGTCAAAATATTTCCAGCCAAGATCATCAGCCAGTTGTTGACCGACTGTCGTTTTTCCTGAACCTGATATCCCCATTATGATGATAACCATTGGCGCGTTTAACTCATTTAATTTCTGTCATTTGATTATAACCTGATCAGTTCCTTGCTGGAACAATATACAATAGTTGTCCATCAGGTTTTTCCTTTTAGCAAATATAAACATTGTGGACTCAATAAATAAACTTCTTGATCAAGACAGAAACATGGTCTGGCATCCTTATAGTGCGGTTAACGCAGATTTATGCATATTCCCTGTCAAATCAGCGCAAGGCGTTGTTATTAAATTGATGGATGGCAGGGAATTGATTGATGGCATGTCGTCTTGGTGGAGCGCCATTCATGGCTATAATCATCCAGTGATGAATCAAGCCATAATCAGACAATTAGAATCGATGGCTCATATTATGTTTGGCGGACTGACTCATCAGCCTGCAGTGGAATTGGCAGCCAAACTTGTGGAAATCACCCCGAATTCTCTAGCAACTGTGTTTTTTTCGGATTCTGGATCCGTTGCGGTTGAAGTGGCAATGAAAATGGCTATTCAGTACTGGCACAGCAAGCAACAGCCTAACAAACAAAAAATGCTAACAATTCGCCACGGTTATCATGGCGATACATTTGGCGCCATGTCAGTGAGCGATCCAGTCAATGGAATGCATAGCCTGTTTGCTTCATCACTAGCGCAACAAATCTTTGTTGATGCGCCCTCTTGTAAGTTTCACCAGACTTGTACAGCGAATGATAGCCAGCCATTGATTGAGCAACTGGAAAAAAATCACCAGCAAATAGCTGCTGTAATTCTGGAACCTATCGTGCAAGGAGCAGGAGGAATGCGGTTTTATTCTCCTGATTATTTAAAACATGTCAGAGAACTATGCGATCAATTTAAAGTTTTACTGATCCTTGACGAGATCGCGACTGGCTTTGGCCGAACAGGAAAATTGTTTGCATGTGAGTATGCAAAAACAGAACCTGACATCTTGTGCCTGGGAAAAGCATTAACAGGCGGCTATTTGACTCTAGCGGCGACAATGACAACCACAGAAATAGCTCAGTCAATTAGTCATCATGATCCCGGTGTTTTTATGCATGGACCCACCTTTATGGCAAATCCATTAGCCTGTACTGCAGGATTGGCAAGTCTTGATATTTTGCTTAATTCTTCCTGGCAGGAAAAAATAGTACAAATTGAAAAGGCATTAAAAATTGGACTTAAGCCTTGCCTGGATTTTCCTCAGGTCAAGGATGTACGAGTTTTAGGGGCAATCGGCGTTGTTGAATTACAAAGCCCCGTAAATTTGAAAACAATCCAGCCGAAATTTGTCGACGAAGGTGTTTGGCTGCGCCCCTTTAATAAACTGATTTATTTAATGCCGCCCTTTATCATCACTGATGATGAACTTCATGACTTAATTAATGCGGTAATAAAAATTATTTCTCGAATTTAATGATTTACGGAAAGTTTAAAAGAACCAAGAAGGTGGATATCAACTAGAGTTATTAGCTTATAGTAATGTTATGATATGCATTCTTGCCCAAGTCGCTATAACTTTAACGTTAGCCGAATAAGCAGAACTTAAGACTTTTCATAAAAATTTTGCAGTCTAACAAACTAATTGAGTTTTTCTTTTATTCCTGAAGTATAATGAGTACAATAGAACTGTAGGTAAATACTTACCTTGCTTTGCAATGAAAAACTGCTTTCTTTTCCCAGCTTAACCGCATTTATGAATATTTGGAAAATAGCAAAAAATGTATAAACAATATTATCATTTTAAAACGCTACCATTTAAAAAGAGTCATGATCTGGGGAATATTTTTTTAAGCCAGAATTATGAGATTCCTTTAGCCGTATTGGTCAGCGGCCTGGATAAAGGCGTTATCCTGCATGCGCTGATTGGCGAAGACGGCGCCGGGAAGACATTCTTTATTCACTATGTCTATAAGCATATTCAGCACGGCTGTACAGTTGGTATTATCGATTGCCAAATTGAATCTAGTGTTTTGTTACTGCAACAAACCTTATCGAGCTTTGGTATTGACACCAAAACCTCTAGTAGCACCTTGCTTTTAAAGCGACTTCGAGAAGTTCTGGAAGCACAATTAATTGAAAATCATGGACAGCCTTCGCTATTAATCATTGATGATGCGAACAAAATATCTCCTGAAGTTTTATCCAGCATCAACCAGTTATTGAGTCTGAATAGAAAAGATAATCTACTGTTACAGATTATTTTGGTGGGCAATAAAAACTTGCAGAAAACAATTAATACTGTCAAGATGCAAGCAATACCAGAAATCAAAAAAATCCTTTGGCATCGGGTTATGACTCTCACAGAACAGGAAACGCAGAGCTATATTCGGCATCAGCTAAAAATTTCAGGAAGTTCTGATGAAAACCTGTTTGATGAACAAGCATGCAAATTAATCTATCAACAAAGCAAAGGAAACCTCAAAAAAATTAACTCTCTTTGCAATAAGGCTCTGCTTTTAGGTATAAAACTACAAGTAAAACAAATTACTCCACAGCATATCTCCGAAGTTGCAAAACCCTACTCCTTTTTAACCAAAACATCGACGAACTACCCCCCTAAGGATAGATCGTTTACGTTAGTCTCTATAAAAGACGGAGTAATTTTTGCTGGCGTTGCACTTACTGTTTTTTTGATAACTGCACCCTGGTTTATCCCAACCAAAATACCGGAGATTGAAAAAGCCAAGCAGATTATCGACGCCCATAATCAGTCAAACCGTGAAATTTTCATCAGTGCTTTTTCCAGATTTTCGGGCATTGAAAGCGACCCATTATCTACCATTGGCGAAACTCCACTAAATAAGAAAGCGAGTCAATTTCAACAAACTAATGGCGAAGCCCTCGAGCCAAGCCACAAAGAGACTGTGGAATTACCCAAAAAAGAATCAATAAATCCACAAATTGAAAAATTATTGGCAAAGGCTGAACAGCAGATCATTCAATCCAGATTACTCACGCCTGAAAATGATAATGCCTATCAAACTTTCCAAAATATTTTATCCAGGAAACCTGATGAAAAGCGAGCAATCGCCGGACTACACCTAATTGCTAATCGCTACTCGGAATTATCTGAGAAATACTTCACACAAGGCGATTTAAACCGAAGCAAACAATTAGTGACACGAGGATTAAGTATTGAACCAGATAATACTAATCTCGCTAATTTAAACAGAAAAATTGACACTAAAATTAAACAAAAAAATCAATTAGTGAGAGATTTGTTGGCTCAGGGTGACCAAAAAATGGCTTCCTCAAAGTTTATTTCTCCAAGATCAGACAACGCGTACCAGTTTTTTTTGGATGTTCTGGCACTTGATAGCTCCAATAAGGTAGCGAAGCAAAAAATTAACAAAATTCAGACAATTTTGCTCTCAAAACTGCAAACAGCCGAAAACGACAAAAATTTTCGCCTTGCTCAGCAATTATCCAAATTGATATTATCAACATCCTTGGCTGGACATTATCTGTCTGAAGCTTATATGCTTGCTTCTGAAAAGGATAAGTTTTTCAACAACAAAATTTCTGCTCTTTTGGCACAGGCAAATGAGCAAATTAAATCAAAAAAACTGATCCTGCCTGTCGGAGATAATGCTACAGAAAGTTATCGAGAAATCCTCACGATTAAAGAAAATCATAAGCTTGCAATCAAGGGACTTAACTATATAATTGAAGCGCAAAAAAAACTTGCTGAAAAAAAATTATCCGATGGTAATATCAACCAGGCTTTAGTAATAATTAACGCCTCTGTTGCCATATTCCCTGACGAACCCACATTATTACACTTACAAAATAAAATCTCATTCGCTTTGAATGAACAGAATTTAAAAATCGCAACGCTTAATGCATCCAAAAAACAAAATAAAGTAAAAAAACAACTTCGACCTTTCGGAAACTTCTGATTTCCTAAAAATATGAAAAAAAAAGTAATATTAACTACCCTGACGTGGATAACGTTTGTACCACCAATATTTGCAACTGAACTTAGCCTGAGGCCGCGTTTTAATACTGGCTTTCAGTTTTATGAGTATAATCAGGAAGCTTTCTCTTTTTCTGCAAATGGAGCATCGAATAGTACATCCGGGATTCAATTCAGTGACTTTGTTCCTTTCGTTAGTGGTGGATTAACTCTCTTTGTAGATCGTTTTTTTGTTGACGCGTTCGTCCAGTATTCTTTTGAAGGACAGGACAATTCACGTATCGTGAATAACAACAGAATTCCTGCCATTGAAGGTTTCCCTGCTTCGAGCATCAACACAAGCGTTAATGTCAACCCAACATTTGATCGCCTTGAATATTCATTTTCTTTAGGTTACGCCATTACTGATCAATTTGTAGTTTATGCTGGTTACAAAAATGCCAATACTCAACTTCATACAGCCTTGTCAAAAGGCAGAATATCGTCGGTATCGGACAATGGTAGTCCAAACCCGTTACTTAACGGTACACTAACCGGAAACCTTGATCTTGAATATGAATATGATGGTGCATTTATTGGCAGCACATATAGCTTTAATATTGAACAGGGGTTCTTGCAAGGAGCGCTCACTACCAATATTGCCATCGCTTTCATGAATGGTACTGTAGATGTTGAATACAATAATATTCGAATAAGAAATGAATTGGGTTTTACCTTAAATGTTAATGAAGCCCTTACTGATACCATTTATAACCAGCCGAAACTTGAGGGTGATACGGTTGGTGTTTCAGCCGGTTTAAGCTGGAATGGCCTGACTGCAATCGATGGCCTAACCTACTTAATCGGTGTCAATGGCTATCATTACGCATTCGATGGCTCTAACAACTCCCCGGATTTTTCTGAAACGGTGGTCCGTGTTGATTTTGGTGTTGCCTACACCTTTTAATGAGAATTTTTAGTCTAGGAAGGTGCGCGAACGAAATAACTTGAACAACTAGCTTGGCTTATGCCGCGGGTGAAGTCACGAATTCTGGTAAAAAATACAGCGGCCAGATGCCCAACTTATTCCGTGCAGATTCCTTGCTAATCCCTGTATTTTGTAGGATCAGCTATTCCAGCTTCAGCAAATCCTGTAGCCCTTAAGCGGCAAGCGTCGCATTTGCCACATGCCCTGCCTTTCTCATCTGCACTATAACATGAAACAGTCTGAGCATAATCCACGCCCAATAGCGTCCCCTTTTTGATAATCCCGGCCTTGGATAATGAAATTAATGGCGTAAAAATAGTAATTTCTTTGCCTTCAACACCCGCTTTAGTTGCTACACGCACCAATTTTTGAAAAGCCTCAATAAATTCAGGCCTGCAATCAGGATACCCTGAATAATCGACAGCATTTACCCCAATGAAAATAGCATTGGCTTTAATAACCTCCGCCCAGCCTAGCGCAAATGCTAAAAATACAGTATTTCTAGCTGGCACATAGGTAACAGGTATTCCATTTTGTAAACTCTCAGGGACATTGATCTTATCATCAGTCAAAGCAGAGCCGCCAATGGAACCCATATCTAATTTGATAATTTTATGATCAATGGCATGGTATTGTTGAGCGATTTTTTTGGCAGCGCCTAATTCAGCGTTATGTTTTTGACCATAGTCAAAACTTAAGGCATAACAGAAATACCCCTGCTGTTTCGCTAATGCCAGTGTAGTAATGGAATCCAATCCGCCAGAGAGCAGAATAATGGCTTTTTTTGACATACAATATTAACAGAGACTATTTTCCGGCCACATCGCCCCAAAGTATTTTATGTAATTGCAATTGAAACCGGACCGGCAATTGATCTTCTAATATCCAGTCTGCAAGTTGCGCAGGGTCTTGAGTAGCAGCGCAGGGTGAAAATAGAACTTCACACTGAAGATTTAATTGATATTTTTCCAAAATAGATTTTGACCAAAGATAGTCTTCATGATGACTGATAACAAATTTAACTTGGTCTTTCTTATTTAAGAAATCAATATTCTGGTACCTGTTTCGGTGCATTTCCTCGGAACCAGGCGTTTTCAAATCCATAATTTTAGTAACACGTTCATCAACTTTGGCTATATCCAAAGCTCCACTGGTTTCTAAAGAAACAATCAACTTATTATCTACTAATTTTTTTAACAACAATAAACAACTTTTTTGGGCCAATGGCTCACCGCCAGTAACCGTAATATAGGGCGTGGAAAAGCTTTTAACCTTTTCAACAATCGCATCAACAGATAGATTACTCCCCCCATGAAAAGCATATTCGGTATCACAATACTGACAACGTAATGGGCATCCAGTAAGCCGAATAAACACTGTCGGCAAACCAACTGTTTTCGACTCTCCTTGCAGAGAATAGAAAATTTCTGTAATTCGAATTGTTTCAGCCAAAGAACTATTTTTGTACGAAGTATTTATTTAAGTTGTTGCAACTTTTTCGCCGCTAAATGTGCAGCTGTTGTTCCCGGAAATTTTGCCGTTACAGTAGACAGCCATTCCCGGGCCTTGACTGGGTTTTTTGCTTTAACTTCCAAATATCCCAATTTCAACATGGCATCCGCAACTTTTGAGCTATTCGGGTAATCTGTAATCACTTGTTTAAATGATTTTCTAGCCAAATCAAGGTGTTGCTGAATACTGTGAGCCTCTCCCAACCAATACAAAGCGTTAGGTGTATATTCTCCATTCGGGAAATCCACAAGAAACTGATTAAATTTCTTTATCGCTTGGCTGGTATGACCATTAACCAATTTTTCAAAAGCCGCTTGATATTCTTTTTTTTCATTTTTATTTGATTTTTTAGTAGCAACGGGCGGTTTTGATGGAGCAACTTCCTGTGCATCAAGGCTTGGGGCAGGCGTTTCAAGCTGACTCGGTTGGACCACTCCACCATTCTCAAGCTTCAATAAACGCTGATCAACATCCATATAGATATTTTTGATGCGCTTTTTTAAATCGAGAATCGTATAATCCTGCTCTTCAACCTGGCCTCTTAGCTGCTGAACCTCTGCTTGCAATTGTTCCAAGCGTCCTAAAGTTTCATAAATCGCTTTTGGGGATAACGCATGGCCTGATTGATTTTGTCCTCCAGGGTAAGTTGAATGATCAATAACTGGAGGCAATGGCCTGAGCTCTGCAATAGCAAAACCATTGATTATCATTATTAAAAAAATACAGAAACTAGTTTTTATCATTGATAAACCACTTCAACACGTCGATTTAATTGCCATGCAGCTTCATCCTGTTCTAAAGCTGCGGGTTTTTCTTCTCCATAACTAACGATCTCTACCTGACTGGGAGATACTCCTTGCATTTCCATAATTCTTAACACTGCTTTGGCACGCTGCTCACCTAAAGCAATATTATATTCACGGGAGCCTCTTTCATCCGTATGTCCTTCAAGAATTATCCGTTGTCCGGGATTCGCAACCAAGTATTGGGCATGTGCCTGAATGACAGGAATAAATTCATCCTGCACTTGACTACTGTCATACATGAAATAAATAGTTTGGTGCGATAGCGGATTATTCGGATCACTAAATTCAGGACCTAATTTACTAGCGCCTGACTCAAAACCTTGGTCATAGCTTCCATCTGTTGAGTAACCTTGAGTTTCAGTGCCTTGAGTTTGAACACCACTTAAATAAGCATCATCTTTGTAGCCACTGGTTTTTGCATCATCTTCCGAACCACCAAATAAATTAAATCCATCTTTATCTGTCGAGCCACATGCTGCAATTAGGCCTACAAAAAACAATACTGATAATATTTTAAAAAACTTCATATAATTGATACTCCGAATAATAATTTCCAATAGTAATTGACGGCTATTTATTGAGCAAGCTGTTTCTCGTTCCCTGGGATGCCACTTTTAAGGTGACCAAGCTGGCTCTCTGACATCTCCACGAGCTACAGCCAAGCGTTGTTGCATGCTGCCATCAGTAGAAACAGCAGCCAATGTACCTCTTCTGCCTTTTTTGCTTGAATATAGAATCATACTCCCGTTTGGAGCAAAACTCGGTGACTCATCCAATGGTCCTTGAGTTAATACATCAATAGTTCGAGTTGACATATCCATAACTGCAATCCGGTAATCACCACGATTTGCATGCACCATGGTAAGGCGTTTGCCATCTCGGGAGAAACTGCCCTTTGCATTATAATCGCCATCAAACGTTAAACGTTTTGCCCTACCGCCGGAACTGGGCACCAAATATAATTGTGGCTTACCTCCTCTGTCCGATGTAAACACAATATTGCGGCCATCAGGTGCCCAGGAAGGTTCGGTATCAATCGCGTAGCTTTTAGTTATTTTTAGCAACGACCGCGTTGCCAGATTTAATACAAATATATCTGGGCTGCCATCTTTTGATAACGTTATCGCCAACTTGCGCCCATCTGGTGACCAAGCCGGTGCGCCATTGATACCTGGAAAATCAGATATCCGAGTTCGTTTACCATTGGCTAAAGTTTGAATAAAAATGGCAGATGATTTTTTCTCGAAAGAAACATAAGCAATTTTTTTTCCATCCGGCGACCAAGCTGGTGACATGATCGGTTCTCGAGAAGAAATAATCGTTTTAGGGTTATAGCCATCAGCATCGGCAACTTGTAATTTGTACACATGCTGACCATTGCCTTGTTTATAGCTGGTAATGTAAGCGATTTTGCTATTGAATACCCCTTTTATTCCAGTTAATTTTTCATAAATAATATCACTGATGTGATGGGCAGATCGACGTAACTGATGCGCCATCACTGTCATTTGATAGCCCATTAATTGTTCGCCCTTATAAACATCGAACAGTTGGAAGCTGATTTTAAACCGACCTCGATCATCTTTGACTTGCCCAATGACCAAATAATCCTGGCCTAATGCCTGCCAGTTTCTGAATCTGACATTGGCTGCCTGGGTTGGCTTGGATAACATTTTCCGTTCATCCAATACTTTAAAATACCCACTTCGACTTAAATCTGACTTAATGATTTCTGATAAATCGACGGGAGGCCTGGAAGATGGACCATGAAAGCTAAAAGGCACTATAGCGACCGGAACCGCTGATTCGGTCCCCTTAGTAATTTCTATGGTGAGATTGGCACTTGCCTGTATTGAAAAAAACAAACTAAACAATAGCAGCGCTAAACCGGTTCTATGCATGATATAAAAATTCATGGGTTATTCAGGTTTGAAAATTAAATTAAATGTTTTGAAATTAGCGAAAACTGCCGGGTCTTTTGGAACTGGCAGTGGCTCAGCTTTCTTGACGGCATTGACTGCAGAACGGTCAAAAATTTCATTGCCGCTACTCTTAACAATTCTTGCATCTACAACTCCCCCGCCAGGATATAGTTTAACTCTAATAATACATTGATATTTACCTTTTAACGAGGAAGGCCTGACCCATTTATGGTTGACTTTTTTTCGTATTGAATCCATAGCATTCACTGTTGCCAGTTTAGCTTTACGGGCATTTTCAGCAGCAATTCTTGCTTGCTCAGCTATTCTTTTTGCATCAGCCTTGCGTTTTGCCTCCTGTTGTTTGCGTTTTTTCGCTACGGTCGCTTTTCTCTTTTTTTCAGCCGCTAGCCGTTGTTGTTCCTTTTTACGTTTTTCCGCCGCTTTTCGTTCAGCTGCTTTCTTTTTTGCTTGAGCTTTTCGTTTAGCTTCTTTTGCCTTTTTTTCCAATTCCGCTTTGCGTTTTTTTTCTTCGGCCGCTTTTTTTTTCTTTATTTCCGCCAGTTTTTTTGCTTCTAACTGTTTTTGCTTTTTTAATTCCGCTAGCCGCTGTCGTTCTGTCTCCGCCTTTTGCTGAAGTTTTCGGGTGTGCTCTTCGGCACGTTTTTCTTCCTTTTCACGTTGTTCCTTTAATTCTTTTAAACGCTGTTTTTGCTTTTTTTGCTCTGCTAATAATTGTTGTTTTTGTTTTTGCTGCTGGATTTTTTGCTGCTGTTCCTGCTGTTTAAGTTGTACTGCCTGCTCCAACACCCTGGTTTCATCGAGAACAGAAGCCTGAATGATTTCCGGCAATTTTTCGGGTTGTTTTTCAGGAGGTTTGGTTGAAGAAAAACTAAAAGCAAATGCTGCAATCAGCAAAACATGCAAAACACTGGACAGGGTAAAAGGAAAAGCTAGTTTTTGATAATCAAACATAAATTTACTGCTGGTCAAATGCTTCAGTCATCAACCCTACCTTGGGAATACCCGCATTTTTTAAAGCAGCCATCACCGTCACGACCTTGCCATATTCCACATTTTTGTCGCCGCGAATATAAACCTGTGTTTTCGGCTTGTTTTTCAATATTGCTGCCACCAAAATCAATAATTCTTTTGCCTCGGCCTGCTCAGCTTCCTGCCCACCCAAATCAATAAAATAACGCCCTTGTTTATCAATGGAAATAATGACCGGCGGAATATCTGTTTGTTCAATTTCTTTCGCCTGGGCTTGTGGTAAATCCACATCGACACCTGAATGAATTAAAGGTGTCGTAATCATAAAAATAATCAATAATACCAGCGTCACATCAATGTAAGGAACTACATTGATTTCTGCCATGGGTTTCCTTCGGGAAGTTCGTTGGCTCATTCCCGGTGTGCCTGCCGCTGCAAAAAAACAGTAAATTCATCAATAAACAGCTCGTATCTTCCTGTCAATCTATCTAACCGTGTTGCAAAACGATTGTAGGCAATCACAGCAGGAATTGCAGCAAACAATCCTATCGCTGTTGCTATTAATGCCTCTGCAATTCCCGGCGCCACATGGGCCATGGTTGCCTGTTTAACATTCCCCAACATCCGGAATGAATTCATAATCCCCCAAACTGTACCAAACAATCCCACATATGGACTGGTAGAACCAACCGTTGCCAGAAATGGTAATCTTTCATCCAGCCTGTCTAATTCTCTTGATAATTCAATCCTCATTGCTAGCTGAGCACTTTCAACCTGGACTACTGGCTCAACACCTTTTTTGCCATGCATTCTGGAAAACTCTTTATATCCGGCTATAAATATTTTTTCAATTCCTTCTGGTTCAAATTCTCCACCAGTCAATTTTTTATATAACTGGGACAAATCTTTTCCTGACCAGAATTCTTCTTCAAAATCATCTGTAACAGATACCGCTTGCTTGAATTCTTTATACTTAGAAAAAATATAGGTCCAGGAAATCACTGACGCCAATAGTAAAATCAACATGACCAACTGAACAACAAAGCTGGCCTGGGTAACTAAATAAAAAATGGATAAATCAGCATTCATGTTTAAATTGTTCCAGTAATTTTTCCGGGATTGTCGTGGGCCGCATGGTTTCAACATCTAGGCAGGCTATTTTAATCTCAGCCCGATTCAATGTTATTTCATCACGAATGATTTGCTGAGCAAAAATGACGCTGGCTGGGCCAACTGAATCAATCAATGCAGTCACCTGAAGCATTTCATTAAATCTTGCAGGTTTAAAATAATCAACTTTGACCGAACGAACCACAAAAATAACTCTGTCCTGCTCGATTAACGCGTCTTGTTCATAGCCCATTGCTCTTAACATTTCGGTTCTGGCTCTTTCATAAAATCTTAGATAATTCGCATAAAATACCACGCCACCCGCATCCGTATCTTCATAATAAACCCTGATTGGCCAACTAAAATTTTGCTTCATAAGCAATTTGAAAAAACAGACAAAAACCAAAATTATTCAAAAATATCCCGCGTCACACCCGCAACTTTGGGCGCTTGCAAGCCAAAATGGAGGTAGGCATTTTGAGTTACAACCCGCCCCCTTGGGGTGCGCATTATAAAACCCTGCTGAATCAAATAAGGCTCCAAAACATCTTCAATAGTACCACGTTCTTCGCTAATCGCAGCGGCAATACTATCCAAACCAACCGGCCCCCCGTCAAAATTATCAATCATGGTTTTCAATAGCTTTCTGTCTTGAGCATCAAAACCATTTTTATCTACTTTTAGCATTTCCAATGCCTGGTTAGCAATTTCCGCATTAATTTTGCCATTCGATTTCACTTCAGAAAAATCTCTAACCCGCCGCAACAAACGATTGGCAATCCGAGGGGTACCGCGAGATCGCTTGGCAATTTCCTGAGCGCCATCAGTATCAACAACGATTTTCAAAACACTGGCAGAGCGTTCAACAATACTGGCCAGTTCAGAAACAGAATAAAACTCCAAGCGCTGAACAATACCAAACCGGTCGCGCAATGGCGAGGTCAACAAACCTGCCCTGGTGGTAGCGCCAACCAGAGTAAATGGCGGCAAATCAAGTTTAATCGATCTGGCAGCCGGCCCTTCACCTATCATGATATCGATCTGGTAATCTTCCATTGCCGGATATAAAACTTCTTCAACGACAGGGCTTAACCGATGAATTTCATCAATAAACAAAACATCGTGTGCTTCCAGATTAGTCAGCAAGGCAGCCAGATCACCTGCTTTATCCAGAACCGGACCGGATGTCTGACGAATATTAACATCCAATTCATTTGCAATGATATTGGCAAGCGTCGTCTTCCCAAGTCCAGGCGGACCAAAGATCAAAACATGATCCAAAGCTTCTTCTCTGGCGCGGGTAGCCTGGATAAATATTTCCATTTGCATCCGTAATTCCTGCTGTCCAACATAGTCCTTAAGTTGCCGAGGGCGAATGGCTCTATCCTGACGTTCTTCCTCGCTATTTCCATTAGCAGAAATCAAACGATCGGCCTCGATCATTTACTTGCACCTTGTAAAGCAAGCCGAATAATGTCTTCACAACTTTTATCCGATGAAATATTTTGCACCATTTTACTGGCATCTGTCGGCTTGTAGCCCAAAGCGATCAACGCACTGATCGCTTCTTGCCTGGAATTATTGAGACTGCTCGATGGTTGTTCTTGCTGCTCTCCAGATTCGGAATCAGCCGATCCTAAACCAGGTAATCGGTCGCGCATTTCAATGATAAGGCGTTCCGCCGTTTTTTTGCCAATTCCCGGCAACCTGACTAATGCCTGAACATCATTATCTGCAATACATCGGTGAAAATCAGCAGCACTAAGTCCTGATAAAATAGTTAATGCCAGTTTTGGTCCAACGCCATTAACCTTGATCAGGGTTCTAAATAACAACCGATCTGATTCTGTCGAAAATCCAAATAAAATATGGGCATCTTCCCGAACCACCAGGTGGGTATGCAATTTAGCCTGCTCGCCAATAACCGGCAAATTATAAAATGTTGTCATTGGCGCTTCGATTTCGTAACCAACGCCATGAACATCCAAAACCAAGGTGGGTGGGTTTTTACTAATTATTATGCCGTTTAAAAAACCTATCACCCGGGCTCTCGTTGCTGCATTTTTTTTTCGGTTTGCTGATGATGAGCATGACACAAACATATACCCAAAGCATCGCTTGCATCAATCTGTAAATTACCTTGCAAACCTAACAAAATTTTTACCATATGCTGTACTTGATGTTTTTCCGCATTACCTTTGCCTACCAGCGCTTGTTTAACCTGTCTGGCAGCATATTCAAAAACGGCAAGACCCTGATTTTGCCCGGCACAGATTGCTGCTCCCCTGGCCTGACCCAATTTCAATGCCGAATCTGCATTTCGATGCATAAACACCTGTTCGATAGCCATTTGTGTAGGCTGAAACTCAGCAACCACAGCGCTGACGCCATCGAATATTTTTTTTAGTCGGTCCGGAAAATAATCAGCATCGATGCGAATACAACCGCTGCCAATGTACTTTAAACCTTGCCCGGTATCATCTATCACAGCATAGCCGGTAATCCTGGAGCCTGGGTCAATACCTAAAATTCGGGTTAACGCGCGATTGTTATTGATATTTATTGACCTTCAGAAAGTTCTTCCATGATCTCATCACTGATTTCAGCGTTTGAAAAAACGTCCTGAACATCATCCAAATCTTCCAATCGATCCTGCAAACGTAACAATTTTTCCGCATCCTGCTTGTCCAATTCAGCTGCAGTACTGGCCTTCATGGTTATTTCAGCATGAATGGGTTCAAAACCGGCAGCAATCATCGCTTCTTTAACAGTCAAATAATCTTCAGGAGTCGTTGTCACATCAATCGTACCATCCTCATGGCTGACAATATCATCGGCGCCTGCTTCAAGGGCAGCTTCCATAATCGCGTCTTCATCCATTTCTTCTGAAAAACTGATAATCCCAACTTTAGTAAATAAATAAGCAACCGAGCCATCCGTTCCCAAGTTTCCTCCAGCTTTGCTGAAAGCATGTCTGACTTCGGCAACTGTTCGGTTGCGATTGTCAGTCAAACAATTCACCATGACTGCCGTGCCGCCAGGTCCATAACCTTCATAAACAACTTCTTCATAGTTTGCCCCTTCCAACGTACCACTGGCTTTTTTGATGGTATTGTCGATGGTATCGCGCTTCATGTTAGCACTTAATGCCTTATCGATTGCAGTTCGCAAACTGGGGTTATTTGCCGGATCTGGCCCGCCGCCCGATTTTGCAGCAACACTGATTTCACGAATCAGTTTGGTAAAAATCTTCCCACGCTTGGCGTCTTGCGCACCTTTCCGGTGTTTAATGTTTGCCCATTTGCTATGTCCAGCCATTATTCCTCTCTAAACTTTAATAACTCTGGAATTTTAACATTCCAAATTAACTATTACGAATTTCAACCGTCTTAACAAACAAATTTTAGTACGCCTGTCAATGATTTATCATTCACATAACAATCTGCTTGCTGCCGCACAGCATCCCGCTCAGTAACTCCACCAAACCCGATAAAAAAGGCTCCGGCTTGTTTACTTTCCAAATCAGTTTGTCCATCTCCAATCATTGCCAGTTTTGAAGCGCCATTTTTAAGCTTGCTGCAAATCTCAGCCTTGCCGCCTGTCCTAGCCAAAGGTGAGTGAGTGTCAAAGCCCTGATAACCGCCATGATAATCAAATATAACATCAACAGCATGCACATGGTTATCAGATAAACCAAGCCTGTTTGCCATTGGTAAAATAGCTTGCCGAATCCCGCCACTGATAATATGCACTTGCCGGTTTTGATCGAGTAGTATTTTAAACACCTCGTCAACACCGTTTAACATGGTCTCGATATATAAGTTTGCTAACCAATCAATGGCTTTTTTGTCCGGCTTAATCAATGATAAACGCCGTTCATAGACTTCTTCCAAGGCCACTTCGCCATTCATCGCGGCGTTGGTCAAGGCGGCCATTTGCTCACCCAGACCCACACGACTCGCTAACTCGTCAATACCTTCAATGCTGCTTAATGTACTGTCACAATCAAAACAGATTATGTCAAAGCTCATAACACTATTTGGTTAACATGATGGATAGCCGGAACAGCACATATTTTGTCTAGGACTTCATCTTCCAACGGATCCGAAACACTGATCACGGCCATTGCCTGCTCGCCTTTTTCATCTGTTCCCACCTGCATCCTTGAAATGTTGACCCCGGCATCACCAAGAATCGTACCTAATGCAGCAATAACACCCGGTTTATCATCATGACGAGTGACCAACAATGCCCCTTCAGGAACGACTTCGATTTCAAAATCATCAATAAAAACAAGTCTTGGATGACATCCGCCCAATAACGTACCTGCAAGGGAAATTGATTCACCATTAAAATGGCCAGTCACCCGCAGCAATGAAATATAATCCTGGGATTCCTCAGTCCGTGATTCAGTAATTGAAATCCCCTGCCTCTTGGCCAAATTCAACGCATTCACTTGATTCACTGAAACCGACAATTGGCCATCCAGCACGCCAACCAAAGTTTCGACTGATAATGGATGTACATCGATTTCAGCCGCCCGGCCGAAAGCTGCTATTTCGATTCGCTCTAGAGGATGCGTAGCCAAACCAGCAAGCATCTTGCCTAAAATTTTTGCCAATTTAAGAAAAGGTTGTGATTTTTTCAAATCTTCTGCCGACTGGCGTGGCAAATTCAACGCATTAACGGCTTCGCCGGTTTTCAAAAAGGTAACGGCCTGCCTCGCAATTTCCACACTGACAGCCACCTGTGCTTCTTTGGTTGAAGCGCCTAAATGAGGTGTGAAAACAATGTTTTCCAACTCCAATAATGGCGAATTTTCGGGAGGCTCATTTTCATAGACATCCAAAGCAGCACCTGCTATTTCTTGATTTTTCAGAGCATCATAAAGAGCCTCCTCATCAATCAACCCACCCCTGGCACAATTGATAATCATGGCAGTTTTCTTCATACTCGCCAATTGTTCACGACCGATAATACCACGGGTTTTTTCGATTAACGGACAATGCATTGTCAAATAATCAGCTTGTTCAACTAGCTCCTCAAGCTCTACGGGTTGAGCACCAACCTCTTCAAAAATTTCTGTGGTCACAAATGGGTCATAGGCGATAACTCGCATGTTTAAACCCAAACCTCTTTTTGCAACAATCCGGCCGATCGTACCAAAGCCTAGAATCGCCAAGGTTTTATGCGCCAGTTCAGAACCCATTAATTTGGAACGCTCCCATTTGCCAGCCCGGATTGAACGATCCGCAATTGGCAAATGCCGACTAAGCGACAACATATGGGCGACTGCTAATTCAGCAGTTGTTGTGGCATTGGCATCTGGGGTATTCATCACGATAACGCCCTGCTCTGTAGCGGCAGGCACATCGACATTATCAACTCCAATCCCTGCTCTGCCAACAACCTTGAGTTTTTTTGCCGATTCAAGAACTTTTTTGGTCACCTTACTGCCACTTCTAATTAAAAGCGCATCGTAATCGCCAATGATTTCACAAAGTTGATCTTCATTGAGTCCGGTTTCAATGTGGACTTGAATATTATCTTGTTCATTCAGGTAATTAATACCCGCTTCTGCCAGCTTGTCGGAAATAAGAATTTTGTTCATTGGTTACTCTGATTAAATTATCGTTGGGACCAGGCACAAATCCAGCGCCAGATCTCTATTCATATATAATAGGATTTTTGCACATATATTGAAGAGCGAAGTTCTGTTTTATTCGTTTCCCTTCAATCAAAGCATTGCAATTCTAAACTTTGACCGCACATCCCGAAACGCATCAACGTGATAACGCGCAAAACCTAAATCTTTATATTTTAAACTGCTTAAGCATTAATGTCTGAACAATCTGTATCTTTTTTTTCATTATCGGCCTGGAGACAAAAACTGGTTTTCTGGGTCGGTGCAATTTTTCTCGGCCTGTTGATTGTTTTTATGACATTGCTCAGCGAATGGGCTGGCAATACCTATCGATCATTATCCCTGCAATTTATTTGGTTTAATTTGCTTATCGCGCCCTTAGGCCTGTGCTTAACTGCGTGGATTACTAGCCGATTCTTTCCCGGCAGCGAAGGTAGCGGCATTCCCCAGGTAAAAACAGCGCTGGAAATCATGGATGATCTGTCTGCCCGAAGCAAGCTGATCTCCTTAAGAATCGGCTTTGGTAAAATGATTCTTCCTATCATGGGATTGTTTTCAGGCGCTTCAGTCGGCTTTGGTGGCCCGGCAGTGCATGTTGGAGCATCATTGATGGCTTCCTTGGGAAAGGCAGTGAAATTTCCTCCACATTATATGGAAAAAGGCTTAATACTGGCCGGAGGAGCCGCAGGTTTTGCAGCGATGTTTAGCGCCCCGTTAACCGGAATTATTTTCGCTGTCGAAGAAATGGGCAGAGCATTAGAAGAACGTATCAGCAGTTTGGTTTTGACTGCCATTATTTTTTCTGGAGTGACTGCTTATGCCTTGCTAAATACCTATATTTTCTTTGATGACAAATCCTTGATTATGCCCTGGAGTCAAAGCTGGCTTGCTGTTCCCATCTGTGGCATTGTTGGTGGATTTTTTGGAGGCTTGTTTTGTAAAATTATTTTAACAGGCAAAAAAATTCTCAAAATGATCAATATACCGATTACGATATTGGCATTTTTATTTGGCATTTGTATCGCCATTTTGGGGCTAGTTTCAAATGGCGATACATTTGGAACAGGGTATCAGGAAGCAAAATCAATTATTCAAAGCGGTCAAATAACAGACCCGTTGTTCCCACTGTACAAAATGCTAGCCACTTGTGCGACTTTTTTTAGCGGCATCCCAAGTGGAATTTTTGTCCCCTCCATTGCCACTGGCGCAGGTATTGGCGCAAATCTGGCCAGTTGGTTACCTGTCGCCCCAGCCAGCGCCATGATTTTAATGAGTATCACCGCTTATTTTTCTGGAATGCTCCAATCACCGCTGACTTCTTTTGTCATTGTCATTGAAATTACTAACAGTCAGGAAATCATCATCCCATTAATGGCCGCTGCTTTTTTTGCAACTGGCACATCTCGATTAATGAATCCAACCCCACTGTATCGGGCGCTTTGCGATAGTTATGAACCTCCTGAAAAGCCTAAAGAAAATAAAGAGAATGAACAATAAAATCATTTCAGCAACCCCTCTGATTTTATTGCTACTCACCAGCATCATTGCCTGGCAGATGCTCGGCTCAGAAAAAAAGGCACCTGACGTTATGTTTAAGACGATTACAGGCAAAAAAATTTCTCTTTCCAATTTAAAAGGTAAGCCTGTCATTGTGACATTCTGGGCTACAGACTGCCCCGCATGCGTAAAAGAAATACCATTGTTTATCGATCTTTATAATAAATTCCATCATCAAGGACTGGAAATAATTGCTGTCGCCATGACTTACAATCCACCTAATTTGGTAGTAAAAATGAGCAAAACTTATAACATTCCCTATGAAATTGCACTAGACCCACGCTCAGAAATTGCAAAAAAATTTGGCAATATCAGCGCAATCCCGCATACCTTTTTAATTTCAGCCGATGGCCAAATCATAATGGATAACCTTGGACTTTTCGACATTAATAAATTGTCGAAATTAATTACTAATAACCTGAAGTCGTAATTTCAATGCGGATAACAGGGTGCAAGATATTGGTTTAGCATGGGATTTGAAAAAATATTAGCTTCACCATTAGGTTAAGCGGGCATTTTTTTTCAACCCGTAATGAATCAAGAGCTTGTCACCTGTGCCGTAGTGAAGTCACGGCTTCGGGCAATAACTTATGAGGATAATAATATGCTGTGGCTAAAAGCCTTACATTTGATTTTTATGGTGACCTGGTTTGCCGGATTGTTTTATTTGCCCAGACTCTTTGTTTATCATGCAATGAGCGAAGATGAAATCAGTAATGAGCGATTTAAAATCATGGAGCGAAAATTATTTTTTGGCATTATGACACCAGGAATGCTCCTGACCTTTGTCTTCGGTATCTGGATGCTAGTCGATTATGCCTGGGCCATGTTTTCTACAAATGGCTGGCTTCATGTTAAATTAACCTTACTGCTGCTTTTGCTTGTTTACCATTTTTTTTGTGGCAAATGGCTTTTCGATTTCAAACATGACCGTAATGTTAAAAGCCACATTTTTTACCGTTGGATCAATGAAATCCCTGTATTGTTTTTGTTTGCCATTATTATTTTGGCGGTGGTAAAACCTTTTTGATGAACCATCGGGTCAGAGGGAGCCGCAGCTCCCGTCTGCCCACAGAACCGTGCGTACGGGTCCGTACACGGCTCCTCACGCAAGACGTATCCATTGAGAAACTTCAAACCAATGCTCCAGCTTTCGATCGGAT
>JALSJK010000044.1 GCA_026989395.1 Methylomonas sp. | reverse complement strand
AACATGGTGATCTTTTCGCCCAGAAAATTAAGGTCTATTATACTATTTCTGGGTGTTTTGTTCCTTGCTTTTTTATAGATAATTCTTTATTAATCATTTGGATAGGTTGTTTTTCAGGGGTGACTATGTTAACTTTTGCATATCGAAATCATGTTATTGGTTTGACGGCTATTCTTATTATTTTTTTCTTTGACATTACTGAAATTATTTCACTGTGTTTCGATCTTCTAAGTAATGCGCTGGACTCATTGTTAACATTGAGTATCTTATTATATGAATGGATTGAATTTGGCATCGAAGGTTTTTTTGAGCATACATTTCAGTTGGACCATCATCAGGCAGAATTTGCAACATTTTACACACTCTTGAGTATTGCAATTCTCCTGGGAATTTATTTATGGATTACATTACCTCATTTAAGCATTAAATTATTAAGGAATTTAAAAGCCCAATGGTTTAAAAGAAAAAGGAAAACCCTTCATTCCTGGCGCTCAATGTCGTTAGTCAAAAAAACCCAATGGTTTACAATTACTATTGTAAGTGCAACAAGTATGCTTTTATTAGTTTGAATAGTGCCGACAAACCCTGAAAAACAACGATGGTCTGATATTTCAAACACAGTTTGTTATTTTAATAATACACTGAATTAAATTAATACCCTGTTGTTACTTGGTGTATTATTGGCCTATGAAATTTGTTCTGGTTTTATTAAGCCTTTTTTCTCTCAACGGCTGTAGTACTTTAAATTTCATTTCAGCACCATTTGATCATGCTGTACTTGGAAATCAAGTGGAATCATTATTCCGGAGACAAAATCAGGCTAGTCATCAAGTCATGATGCTATTGCTGGAAGAATCCCAAAATATTGACTTAGAAAAAATTGAACAAGCTGAACTCTCAATGCTTGAAGCATGTAAATCATTAAATGAATTTGCCATTCTTGAACGAGATAATCAAAAAATCAACCTTTCAAAAAAACAAAGAATTCTAAGATCAATCCCTTCTTGCGAACAAAAAACCGCAGCTCTGGAAAAACTATTAAGACAAATTTCTAAAAAATAGCTCCCCTCTTTCTTCAATAGAATTTTGAATTAATAATCAATATATACTTCGCTCGGTCATGGATGCGGAATTTATAGCGCACTGATTTTTGTCGAGAGCAAGGCACTAAATCAGGCGCATAGCGAGCTACGCAACTGTTTTAGTAACGCAGCTACCGGCAAAAACTCAGTCGTTAGAAATCCGCAGTCGTGGCTGCGCGAAGTATATTATAAAAAACTCTACATTCAATCGAACAAAAACCTCTATTTCCCCGCCTTATGTAACTTTATCACTGAGCTACACTTTGATCTATGTCAATATATTACTTCGTTCTTAAATACTAAAATTATATTGAGGTGACCTATGCTTGATTTTATGCTTGAAATTTTTTCATCCGTTTTACAAATGAACATGAGAGACCATCATGAGATTCCTTTTGCCCTACCTTTGGTAATGGGTTCTTTCGCCGGCTTTACTATTGGTTTTATAATCCTACAGTTTATAGGCAATGAACAAAAACAGGCAAGGGCCAAAATCGCTGACAGAAATCAAAACCAGGATGAAAACCTTTCCTGAGAGGCCCATTATTTAGACTTATACTTCGCGCGGTCACGGATGCGGAATTTATAGCGCACTGATTTTTGTCGAGAGCAAGGCACTAAAACAGGCACATAGCGAGCTACGCAACTGTTTTAGTAACGCAGCTATCGGCAAAAACTCAGTCGTTAGAAATCCGTAGTCGTGACCGCGCGAAGTATAACTCCCCCTCACCTTCAACATTACAATAATATTAATTTACACGGCTACTTAGTTTTAAATAACCGTTTGTTGAAGGCAAGGAGGTATCTTAATTACCAGGCAATTTTCTTAAGTATCCTCTAGCCTGATCAAATAATCTACGTACTGCTTGCTTGTATATTTCCTGTCTAATCGTATTGGCTTCTGCGGCCTTACCTAATACAGTATCACCTGATTGATCATCGAAAAAATCTCTACTGAGTTCAATGCTGTCCCTGGGCATTAAACTATTGCCATCAGCATCAAGTAATTCGAAAGTTAACACATAATACAATTCATATTCGGTAGCTTTACCTGTCGTGCTCAATGACAAAACATTCTGTCTCATATTGTCTTCGATAACATGGAGCACTAATCCAGCACTTTCAGGCTCAGAAACCAATTTTGCCGATGATGTTTTAATGAGCTTTTTGAGCTGCTTCTTCAAGGCTGGTGACGCCCCCTCAACATACAAATTCCTATATTGCTCAGGTAAATCGATTGCTCGGCGCAAATGATATCCACACGAGACGGTCAACATCAGTAATATCGTAATAATAATATTTTTTAATATCATGACCTATATTTCCTAAACCACGATATTAACGAGTTTTTTTGGCACCACTATGATTTTTCTAATAGTCTTACCTTCAATAAACTTTTGCACATGCTCTTCATTTAAGGCCTGTTTTTCAATTTCATCCTTAGCAGCATTAATTTCAACAATAATTTTTCCACGCAGTTTTCCATTAACCTGAACAACCATTTCCAGACTATCCTGGGTCAAGGCTGATTCATCAACAATAGGCCAAGATGCTTTATCTATATCAATCTGATTTCCTAATTCTTGCCAGAGCTGATGGGAAATGTGAGGCACAATTGGGTAAAGCATTAAAATAATTGCTTGCAGCGCTTCTTTCATTACTGCTCTGCCCAAATCTGAATCATCATTGAATTTAGACAAGGCATTAATAAGCTCCATATTTGCCGCAATTGCTGTATTAAAGGTATGTCTGCGACCCATATCATCAGTGACTTTTTTTATGGTTTGATGAAGTTGTCTGCGGACATTTTTTTGTTCTTCAGTCAACTGGCTCGAATCCATCTCCTGACTTACAATTTCTGACTCAAGTGATTGAAAAACCAATCGCCACAAGCGCTTTAAAAAACGGAAAGCTCCCTCGACTCCAGTATCAGACCACTCCAGGGATTGTTCAGGGGGCGCAGCAAACATAACGAATAAACGAACTGTATCCGCGCCATATTGTTCAATTAATCCCTGAGGATCAACGGTGTTTCCTTTTGATTTTGACATTTTACTGCCATCTTTCAGAACCATACCTTGGGTCAATAAATTTTTAAAGGGTTCATCACAGTCCAGCAATCCCTCATCCCGTAATAATTTTGTATAAAAACGTGCATACAATAAATGCAAGATAGCGTGTTCAATACCCCCAATATAATGGTCAACAGGTAGCCACTCATTCGCTTCTGGCGACAACATGGCTTCATCACTGGCACCCGCAAAGCGAGCAAAATACCAGGAAGATTCCATAAAAGTATCAAAAGTATCAGTTTCTCTTCTAGCCTGCTTTGAACACTTTGGACATTCAACATGCGAAAAAGTTGGATGACTTCCTAACGGTGAACATGAACCGTCCAGCACAACATCCTTGGGCAATGTCACGGGTAAATCATTGTCAGGCACAGGAACTGTTCCACAGCTGTCACAATAAATAACCGGAATGGGCGCCCCCCAATAGCGTTGCCTGGAAACCCCCCAATCGCGTAAGCGGTAATTGACTTTACGTTGCCCCTTACCCTGCTTCACCAGTTTTTCAGCAATCGCAGTAAAGGATTCCTCTGAAGTCAGACCATCAAACTCGCCTGAGTTTTTTAAAATACCTTTTTCAGTAAATGCTTGATCGGCACAATCATCATTTTGACCATCTTTATCAAACACGACTTGCTTAATAGCAATGCCGTAACGTTGAGCAAATTCAAAATCTCGCTGATCATGGGCGGGAACGGCCATTACCGCTCCAGTGCCATAGCCCATTAATACAAAATTAGCTATCCAGACTGGAACCTGTTCCCCAGTGACTGGATGTATTGCTTTTATTCCAGAATCTACACCGCGCTTTTCCATGGTTTCCATTGCTGCCTCAGAAGATTCCATGGCTTTGCAGGAATCAATAAAGTCAGCCAACTCCGGTTTTGCCTTTAAAGCCTCTATAGCTAATGGATGTTCTGCAGCAACCGCCAAATAAGTCACTCCCATCAATGTATCAGGGCGAGTAGTGTAAATTTTTAATGGCTCATCCATTCCAACAACGGCAAATTTGATTTCCAGCCCTTCAGATCTACCAATCCAGTTTGCCTGCATGGTTTTAACTTGTTCCGGCCAACCTTCTAGCTGTTCAAGAGAATTGAGCAATTCATCTGCATAGGCAGTAATTTTCATAAACCACTGCGATATTTCTTTTCTTTCAACAGGCGTATCACAACGCCAACAACAGCCATCTATGACTTGCTCATTAGCAAGAACGGTCATATCATTTGGACACCAATTGACCGGCGCAGTTTTTTTATAAACCAGACCTTTTTCTAACAAACGGAGAAAAAACCATTGCTCCCAACGGTAATAATCAGGATCACAAGTTGCTAGTTCTCTTTCCCAGTCATAACCAAACCCCAATTTCTTTAACTGCTCACGCATGTAGTCAATATTCTTATAAGTCCAATCTGCCGGGTGTACATTATTTTGCATGGCGGCATTTTCAGCAGGCAAACCAAAAGCGTCCCAGCCCATTGGTTGCAGCACATTTTTCCCCTGCATTCGTTGAAAACGGCTAATAACATCACCAATCGTATAGTTTCTGACATGCCCCATGTGCAATTTACCGCTAGGATATGGAAACATTGACAGGCAATAATATTTTTCCTGATCAAGGGTGTTCCTGGCTCGGAATATTTGATTATCTTGCCAATACTGTTGTACTTTGGGCTCTATGACTGTTGGATTGTAATTTTCTTGCATCCTGTATTCGTCTTTTTACGGTCAAAAGCGTTAGAATACCGTACACTTGCATATTTCGGAAGTTTCATTTTCAGGAGTACCCCATAATGAGCGAAAATAAATTAGTTGATGCCTACAATAAAATAATCACCCATCTTCATGAAGACCTTGGCGATGCTTCAAGAACATTGGCCAGAGCCTTGGAAGCTGCAAAAGAAAAATTAAGTGAAGTTGGCGGTTTAACCCAGGAAGAAATTAACAAGGTTGCTGATTATGTTAAACGTGACATCGAAGAAGTTGCTCATTCCCTGGTCAAATCTGATGAAGAGACCGATGACGAATCATTAGCGGAATGGCTGAAATTTGATATTGAATTAATTGAAAATTTTGCACTGGATGCTTTTATGAGTGTCGCTGATAAAACACGCATAGAATTGGCTAAGCTAGAACAAATGGCAAAATTGAACAGCATTTATGAGACAGGGGAAATTACTGGCCCGGGCACCCTTATCTGTGAACATTGTGGCGAACAATTAACCTTTAAAACGACCAGTGAAATTCCTAAATGCCCCAAGTGTGGCGGACTAACTTTTAGGCGCAGTTGATATAATCTGCACAAGCCTTATAATGCGGTCTTTATCTAGTTGATTTTATGGAAATAACAAATGCGTAGAGTGATTTTTAATCAAAAAGGTGGTGTTGGAAAATCAACCATTACTTGTAATCTGGCTGCAATAAGTGCAGTGGAAGGCAAACGAACATTAGTGATTGACCTGGATATCCAGAGCAATTCAACGCAGTACTTATTAGGCCAAAAAATGGCTAATGCCGATGAAACCATCGCCGATTTTTTTAAAAACACTTTAAGTCTGGGATTATTTGGAGGTCAACAATCAGGCCTGGACACGCTAATTCATGAAACACCTTACCCAGATTTATTTATTATCCCTTCACATTCAGACCTGGAACCATTACAAAGCAGACTGGAAGCGAAATACAAGATTTTTAAATTGCGCGAAGGATTGGACCGTCTGGAAGGATTTGACGCCATTTATATAGACACCCCACCTATCCTGAATTTTTATAGTCATTCTGCGTTGATTGCTGCCGATAAATGTTTAATTCCATTTGACTGCGATGCATTTTCCAGAGAATCGTTATACACTTTGCTGCAAACCTTAACAGAAGTTAGAGCAGATCATAATAATTCACTGGAGGTTGAAGGTATTATTGTCAATCAATTTCAAAGTCAGGCTAATTTACCCAGACAATTGGTTGAAGAATTGGTTTCTGAAGGTCATCCCGTCCTAAATTCCAGGATTTCTCCTTCCGTTAAAGTACGTGAATCACATAGCAAGTCCATGCCTTTGGTTCATTACATGCCAAACCACAAATTAACAGACGAATTCCGCGCATTACATGCAGAAATAACTCAACATTAATACTTCAAACCTTCATTTGGATTAGGGGCTTCCCCCCTAATCCATCACTTTCGGATCAATGCGAAACTTCGGCAATCATTTATTAATCAACCGCTATTTTTATTTGCTCAATCACTAAACGGGTATCCGGCCTGACGCCTCTCCACAAATAAAAAGCTTCCGCTGCCTGCTCAACCAACATACCCAATCCATCCAAACTTTGCGCAGCTTTATGTTCCAATCCCCAGCGAACAAATGCTGTCGGTTTATTTCCATAAGCCAGATCGTAACACACACCATTTTTCTCCAGCAGAGCTTCAGGTAACGGTGGCAATTGGTCACTCAGACTTGCCGACGTTGCATTCAGGATTAAATCAAATTTTTTATCGTCCAAGTCCGTATATCCACACCCCGAAATTGCTCCCTTTTCAGAAAATTCATGCGCTAAATCTAAAGCTTTTGATATTGTTCTATTAGCAATAAAAATACAACTTGGCAACTGTTCCAAAAGTGGCCCAAGAATACCTCGACTCGCGCCCCCTGCACCCAAAACCAATATTCGCTTCCCTTCAAGGTTGATTGCATGATTAATGACTAAATCCCTAAGCAATCCGATGCCATCGGTATTTTCCCCAAAAATTGAACCATCTTCTTGTAAAATCAGTGTATTCACTGCTTTACTAATTTCGGCGCGTTGTGATTTATTATCCGCATATTGCCAAGCCAATTCTTTTAATGGCACAGTACAGTTTAAACCCTTTCCACCCTCTGCAAAAAAAGTATCCACTGATTTGATAAAATCTTCGGCTGTAACTTCAATGGCATCATAACTTAAATCTTGACCAGTCTGCCCGGCAAACAATTGATGTATGACGGGTGATTTACTGTGCTTTATTGGCGATCCAAAAACAGCATATTTATCTAGCTTGACGTTACTCACTCACCTTCCTCTTGCAACCATTTCGCAACTGGCTTGGCATAATAAGAAAGAATTGCGTCACTGCCAGCCCGTTTGAACGCTAATAAAGACTCCACAACCACGGCTTTCTCATCCAGCCAGCCCTTTTCTGCGGCAGCTTTTATCATCGCATATTCGCCGCTAACCTGATAAGCAAAAGTAGGTACTTGAAATTCTGCTTTAACCCTTCGAATGATATCCAAATATGGCATGCCTGGTTTAATCATCACCATATCCGCCCCTTCCTTAATATCCAATAATACTTCATGCAAAGCTTCGTTGGTATTTGCTGGATCCATCTGATAACTGTATTTATTTGCTCCTGCCAAATTAGTAGAAGAACCCACTGCATCCCGGAAAGGTCCATAAAAACTTGAAGCATATTTAGCTGAATACGCCAAAATAAGTGTATTGACATGTCTGTTAGCTTCCAAAGCCTGACGTATTGCAGCAATCCGGCCATCCATCATATCTGAAGGAGCGACCACATCCGCCCCTGCTCCAGCATGTGACAAAGCCTGTTTGACCAGTACTTCCACCGTCAGGTCATTTAATACATAGCCTGATTCATCAATCAGACCATCCTGACCATGAGAAGTATAAGGATCCAAAGCAATATCTGTAATGACGCCCAATTCAGGAAATTGTTGCTTCAAGGTACGAACCGTTGTCTGAATAAGTCCCTCGGGATTAAATGCTTCTGCAGCATCTAGGGTTTTTTTACTTTGCGAAATAACAGGAAACAACGCGATCGCTGGAATTCCCAGTGTGACAATTTCCTGAACTTCCTCAATTAACAAATCCTCCGAGAATCGATAAATGTCCGGCATGGAAGAAATAGCTTCTTTATTCCCTTTTCCTTCGGTAACAAACATGGGATAAATCAGGTCATTTACAGACAACTGGGTTTCTCTGACCAGCCGGCGCGAAAACTCATTGCTACGTAGCCTTCTTTTTCTGGTAATTGGAAAATTAATGTTTATATTCGGCATAAGATGTAATATATTGGGAAAATAATCATATTATCGTAAATTAATATTATACTTAAGCATTTGCGAACAGGTAATTATACCTTTCGCGTTTGTGAATACCTGCTTAGCGCACGCGTCAGTTTTTATGAACGATTAGCTGCAAAAAATAGCGTGCTATAGATGGAGTATTCTTGATCGTAACTAGGTATAACCAAATAATAAATGCAATACACAACTCTTAAGGTACAAAAATGGTAAGTAACAACAAAATATTTTTCCGGTTTTTTTATCTTTTAGCTTTCAGCCTGATTTTAGGCTTCTCAACTGTTTTAACAGCTAATGCTTCTTTAGCCCCGCCACAAAAAATTATTCAAGACTTATCAGAGAAACTAAAGAACAAGTTAAAAGAGCCTGGTTTTGCGCAAGACCCCAATCGCGTTGCTGAATACATCAAACAAGAATTATTTCCTCATGTTGATGCATTCCGCATGTCGGCATTGGTTCTTGGAAAACACTGGCGTAACGCTACCAAAGATCAAAAACTGGAATTTACCCGTGAGTTCAGAGACCTTCAAGTTAGAACTTACTCATCTGCATTTACTACCCAGTTTCAGGATTGGTCCATTAAATTTCTACCTTTAAAACTGAAAGAAGGCGCTAAAAAAACAGTCGTAAAAACGCATATTCTACAGCCTGGCAAACCCCCTGTCAGTGTTGATTATTATATGGCTTTACGTAAAGGCCAATGGAAAATATATGATGTCAAAATCGAAGGCATTAGCATGGTCATAACAAACCGAAATACCTTCAGCGAAATGATTAAACAAAAAGGTTCCCTTGATGCTGTAATTGCCGAGCTGAGAAAGAAAAATCAGTCTAATGCCAACTTGAATTCCTGAAATTATCCCAACCAGTCCCGGGGCTTTAGAAACTCTTTATATAATTTTTCTTCTGCACTCCCGGGCTCTGGCTGCCAATTGTAACGCCAGTTAACAACTGGCGGTAAAGACATAAGAATGGATTCAGTTCTACCACCAGATTGTAAACCAAACAAAGTCCCTCGGTCATATACAAGATTGAATTCTACATATCGGCCACGCCGATAAAGCTGAAATGTTTTTTCACGTTCGCCAAACGGCAAGTTCTTTCTTTTCTCAACGATAGGTAAATAAGCATCCAAATAATGATCACCAACGCTTTTCATGAATGCAAAACATTGATCAAATCCTCCTGCATTTAAATCATCAAAAAACAGTCCGCCAACACCTCTGGTTTCACCACGATGCTTCAGATAAAAATATTCATCACACCATTTCTTGTATCTGGAATAAACGTCATCACCAAAAGGTAAACAAGCGTCTCGGGCAACCTTATGCCAATGGATGACATCTTCTTCAAACGGATAATATGGAGTTAAATCAAAGCCTCCGCCGAACCACCAAATTGCCGGTTCTCCCGGCTTTTCAGCAATAAAAAAACGCACATTGGCATGTGATGTGGGAATAAAGGGATTATCCGGATGAATGACCAGAGAAACCCCCATTGCCTGAAATTTTCTTTCTGCTAATTCTGGTCGTTTAGCTGTGGCTGAATGTGGCAAATGATCGCCAAAAACATGCGAAAAATTGACTCCAGCCTGCTCAAAAACATCACCACCAGTCAAGACCCGGGTTCTTCCACCGCCACCTTCTTGCCTCTCCCAGCAATCTTCTTCAAAAACGCAAGCACCATCCTGATTTTCAATTGCAGAACAAATTGAGTCCTGAAGTGACAATAAATAATTTTTAACCTTATCGATTTCGTTTTGCTGCATAAGTTTAATTAAAATGAAAAAATCAGATTTGGTAGAATCTACCAGTTTTTTGATGATTCGGCTATGAAAGAAAAAGATTTAATTTATCTCAACCCGGTTAATCAAACCAGTCCTTTCAAATTTGATGATACCGTCGCTAAAGTTTTTCCGGATATGATTATCCGCTCAGTTCCTGGCTATAGCACTATTATTTCCGCTATTGGTTTGTTAGCAGCAAAATTTGTCCAGCCTGCAAGCGTTTGTTATGACCTTGGCTGCTCTTTAGGCGCTGCAACATTCTCCATGCGACACCATATTGTCGAAAACGATTGCAAAATTATCGCTGTCGATAATTCCAAAGCGATGTTGCAACGCTGCCAAGAATTAATTTTTCAAGATTCATCTTCAATCAATGTTGAGCTTATTGAATCAGATATTCGCGATATCAATATTGAAAATGCTTCAGTTGTCGTTATCAATTTCACTTTACAATTTATTCCGATAAACGACCGGCAATCTTTGATTAATAAAATTTACCAGGGTCTTTTACCTGGCGGTATTTTGATATTATCTGAAAAGCTTGCATTTACTGATCCTGCTCAACAATCCTTACAAACTGAAATGCATCATCTTTTCAAAAAGGCAAATGGTTATAGCGAACTTGAAATCAGCCGGAAAAGAACCGCTTTGGAGAATATTCTAATACCGGAAACACTGGAACAACATCAGCAAAGATTGCTAGCAAGTGGTTTTAATAGTGCTGAAGTCTGGTTTCAATATTTTAATTTCGCTTCTTTTCTGGCTTTAAAATAATGGATTACCAAGCTCTTTACCAATTTCTGTCTGAGCAGAATGCTGAACACTGGGTTAAACAATTACGAACACAAATATCCAAAGCACTTGCATTATCCAGCCATGGACATTTATCTGAGTGGCTAGAAGTTATTAAACTAATTCCTAATATTGAAACTCAATACCGGAAACTCGATTCCGCAGCAATCACTATCGGAAAAGCAGATGAAATAAATCAGCAAACACAAGAACAATTAAGCTTGGCATTGAAACAACTTCGACCTTGGAGAAAAGGCCCCTATTCCTTATTTGGAATTGAACTTGATACCGAATGGCGATCTGACTGGAAATGGAATCGGCTGGCTAATCATATCGACCCCCTTCAAAACAGAACGGTTCTGGATGTTGGTTGTGGCAATGGCTACCATTGCTGGCGAATGCTGGGTGCCAAAGCAAAAATGGTAATAGGGATTGATCCAGCTTTACGTCATGTCATGCAATTTCATGCAATTCGCCAGTTATACGGTGAAGCCCCAAATTATGTTTTGCCATTGCGATTAGAAGATCTGCCACCCAATCTATCAATGTTTGACACTGTTTTTTCGATGGGGGTACTGTATCATCGACGCTCGCCATTTGACCATTTGCTGGAATTAAAAGATTGTTTACGACCAGGTGGCCAGTTAATTCTTGAAACACTGATTATTGAAGGCGAACAAACCCAGGTTTTGGTCCCAGAAAACCGCTATGCGCAAATGCGTAATGTTTGGTTTATTCCCAGCTGTAAATCATTGCATACCTGGTTAAAACGCTGTGGATTTGTCAATATCCGTCTGATTGACGTGACGAAAACCACAACTGAAGAACAACGTAACACCCAATGGATGCAATCACAGTCCTTGAAAGATTTTTTACAGCCTGGCAATGACAATATGACTATTGAAGGCCTTCCCGCGCCAATACGCGCTATTTTTCTTGCTGACAGGCCATAGATACAGCCACCTAATGTAGCTCTAGGGGGTTCATCACGGGCCTTTGAGTGCTTTTTTTGATCTTTTGAGGCTCATAGCGGTGCTACGCAACGAAAAGATCGGAAAAAGGTTGAATCTTCCTTCCGTAACTTGAAAGTCTCCTATGAATAATCAGCTTCGATGACATGTTCAATCACCTCATCAGAGGCCAGCTCCAGTCCTTTTTTATAACATTCATTAGCACGGTCTTTATCGCCCTGTTCTGAGAAAAAATTACCCAGCAAACGATAAGCTTCAACTGTTGGACCTAACGTAATACTTTTGGTCAAATAAGTCTCGGCCTTATAAACATCATTAAGCTGAATACTTAACCGACCTAACATACGCAATAAAACCGGATCATCGGGGTGTTTTTTTAGCCAGCTTTCGGCCTTCTCAAGCTGGCCAGCAGAATTCTCAGATATAATACTGCCATAAATAACCAATAATGTTTCATCCCAGTTTTTATCCAATACCTTAGCCAATTCTGATTCGATCCGATCGCCTGCATTTGCTTCAACCATTGCAGCAAAATAAATAGCAGAAATACCTTTTATCGATTTAATATGATTAGGAATCGCCTGCCATAGCGCCTGAATTTCATCGGGATCCGCTTTTTCTGCCGCTTCTTTCAATAACGAACTGAATGTTTCAGCCTCAAGCAATTTGACTTCCGCTTCCATCAGAACTTTATTTTTCTGTAAAGACGGAATTAATTTTCTTAAAGCATCCCATTTCCCAGCCTTCTGGTATGTTTGGTGTAAAAGCTTCAGAACGCTAGCGTGAGTTGGGTCAATAGAATGCAATTTCGTTAAGGTCTCTAATGCCTCATCGAACTGGTTTCCTGAAAGATACAATTCCGCCTGAGTCAAACCCACTGCAACTTCTGAATCAGGATGCATTTTTTCGGCTTCTGCGAGGTATTTATCGCGTTTATCAAATGCGCCTCTGGCTTGAGCAGCCTTGGCGGCTGTTAAATAATGCAGTAAAGGTGCAGTACTGTTTGAAGCATGTTTGATTAATTTTTTTTCGGCGTTTGCCCAATTACCTTCTGCAGAATCAACCAGGCCATTAATTAAAGCTTCTTGAGATTTTACTTTTTTAATCTCCCGTCCTTTTGCTTTAAGCTTACCAGGCAATCTCAGCAACCAGCCGAGAAAACGAAACAAAAAATAAAATGCAACAAAAAAGAGGATTTGAGCTGTCGCAAAAACCACAAAAGAAGTTTCAAGCGACCAATGCCCAATCCCCATTAACACATATCCAGGGCTTTCAAATTGGGATAACCAATGATGAATACCAAATGCAAGCGCAACTGCTAATAGCAGCGCACCTAAAAACCAAAAAATATTTTTCACAATCAGTCTCCCTGTTGCAAATCAGATGCTGCTGGTTGTGACTTAGATTGCTGTTGAGATTCTGGGGCAGTTTTCTCTGGTTCATGCAGGGATTTATCTGTTTCAATTCTCAATTTGACAATATCCCTGAGCATTTTCAAAGATTTGCTTACATCAGGAAACTGGGTCCTGATCTGAATTGCTCTAAGCCTGTCCAGTTCCTTAATAAAGCTGTCATTATCTTTATTATGAGCAAAATTTTTGGCAAGCCATGTTTTTGCGTCAGTAATACTTTTTTTAAATAAAGCATCATTCTGTTGCACTAACGCTAATTTCACCATCTCCAGCTTTATTCTAAGCTCTTGTTTTAAAAATCTTGCTTGTTCAACAGTCAAGATAGCTTTGACTGGCTGTTCTGTATGCCGGATAGCAACCAAACCTTCCAGCTCAATTAATGCAGAGTCCAGTAAATCATGAGTATGCTCTTGCTCCTGAACTTCCTGTTTATGCTCGGAAAGGGTAATTTCCTTTCCCTCATATGGCAGCAAAGTTGCCAGCTTGTCGACATTATCTATTAATAACTGAATTTTTGAATAAATCCCGACGATATCAGGAACCTGCACCTTATTTAGCAAAGCAATTTCTTTTGCTATTTCTTCTCTGACTTTAAAGGCTGCAGCATCTCCACTTTCTCTTAATCTTTGATCTGCTGCTATCAGCGCTTCCTTGGTGGTATTCAAATCACCTACCAACAACAAACGCTGATTTGCGATGCTCAATAAATATTCTGCATCAGCAATCAACCAGTCACCACGAGTTTTTCCTAATTGACGCTGAATTTGCTGCATGGATTTGGTTAATTTTTCAACAGTTAACTCTAATTTCTGTTGATGCAGTTTTGCAAAATCGGCTAGTTTTTTATTAAAAAATTCATCTTTATTAGCCAAATCAGAAGTTAAAGTTGCGACTTGTGTTTGTAACGCAGACAACTGTGACTGGTAACCAGAGATTTGCTTGCTCAGTTCAATGACCCGCTGATCTCCCTGATTGACTTCTCCGCCAATATCTTTCTGTTGATCCCGAAGTTGTTGCAATAAATAAAAACCAGCACCCGCCAATAGCAGCACCAAAAATAAAATAATAATACCAAACCAAAATCCAGCTTTGGATCGTGTTGGCTTTGCCACTGGATTCTGCGGTGAAATATCAGATTCCTGGACGTTTCCGCCTGATTTATCCTCGATACTTTCTTGCTTCTCAATTGCTTCTGACACTTCTCCCCCCATTTAGTATTGCCTTCACTAGCGCTGTATCTGATGGCTGCTGCGAAATTATAACTTGCTGAAAACCAAGTTCTACTGCCATTTTACCAATTCGCTTACTCATAACGACCAAAGGAATTGAAAATAATTGCTGTTTTTTTGACTCTAGAATGTTCAACAAATTTTTTAATGCTTCAGTACTGGTAATAGTAATGACATCAAGTTCATTATTATCTAACAATTTATTTACTGGAATTATATCCACTTGTGGCTGGATTCTTTGATAAACTTCCAAATATTCAACCCGTGCTCCTCGCATTTCCAATGTTTCACGTAACAACTCCCTACCACCGCGGCCACGAATAATCAGGCAGTTTTCTCCCTGGACCTGCTGCAGTTCAGGCAAAGCCAAAACCGCTTCCGAATTAAATCCCTGATCTGGCACCAAATCAACATTGATCCCAGCATTTTGTAGTGCCTTGGCCGTTGCTTGTCCAATCGCGATAACACAGCTTTCTTGTAAATTCGGTATTTTCCCATTATTCGCTCTGAGAGCAAAATTTACTGCATTTGCACTGACAAAAAATAGCCACCGATAACGTTGTATTTCATCCAAAACCTCTCTGATCTTGGTGGCCGGTTCAATTCCAACTAACTCCAGCACAGGTAATCTGACAGGGATCGCATCTATTCGTTCTAATAAAGAACATAAATTTCCTGCTTGTTTGTCAGGACGAGTAACCAGAACCTTCAAATTAGTTATATAGTTCACTTAAAACTTTGTCGGCTCCCTGCCCTAGCAAATCTTCGGCCACTTGCTTGCCAATATCAACTGCTTTACCAACTGGACCCGTTTTCTCGGTACGATAGATAATACTGCCGTCAGGTTTTCCAACCAGGCCTTGCAACACTAACAAATCTTGATCTATTTGTGCAAATCCAGCAATTGGAACCTGACAGCCTCCTTGTAAAGTTTCATTCATCGCCCTTTCAGCAGTAATACAAATGCTGGTTTGCTCATCATGCAAGGCCTGAATTATTTCGTTAATACGTTGATCGTTGATACGACATTCGATACCGATTGCCCCTTGTCCTATTGCAGGTAAGCTTTCAGCAGGTGAAAGTGATTGACAAATACGATTATCAAACCCTAAACGCTTTAATCCTGCAGCCGCCAGGATAATGGCATCATAATTTCCAGCATCCAATTTCGATAACCGGGTATTGACATTACCTCGGAGAGGAATAATTTCTGCTTTGGGAAATCTTTCCTTGATCTGACATTGACGGCGCAAACTCGATGTGCCAATGCGCGCATTTTCTGGTAAATCAGTGATTGAGAAATAGTTATTTGAAACCAGAGCATCGCGCGGATCTTCACGAGTCAAAATAGCAGCCAGATGAAGCCCTTCAGGAAATTCGACAGGAACATCCTTCATCGAATGCACTGCAATATCTGCAGCTCCTTCCAGCATGCCCTGCTCCAGCTCTTTCACAAACAGGCCTTTACCTCCGACTTTAGCCAAAGGTGCATCCAGAATTTTGTCACCTCGCGTAGTCATTTTCACCAGTTCAGTTTTCAGATCTGGGAAAATTTTCTCCAATCGACTGGCAACATATTCTGCTTGCCACAAAGCTAAAGGACTTTTCCGCGTCGCGATACGAATCATATTTTCAAACAAGGCTTTAATTTATGACGAAAGGACTATTGTAACTGATTTGACATAATGTTGAGCTTTCACCGACAAATGAAATCGTTTTCTTCTAAACACAGGCATTTCACCAGAAAAAATTGGTTATTTAACATAGTTATATTCCCGGCTTCTTTACAAATATGTATTTTTTTATAAAAAACAACGACATAATTATATGGCATGCATTGTGCTTTATACTAATTGCTGAATGTTCAGTCATTTTTTGAAATTGTCAGGATGATAAAAGGGAAGAACAAGGATATTGAAAAAGGACAGTCAATCAGCATAAGAGTCATACAGGAGTTGACAACCAAGGATTACCCCTCGCCAAGGACGGTTCTATTTTTTAAAGGGCGGCACAGTCCACGCCGCCTTTTTAATCAACCAGTTCCGTCCATTTACAACGCTTTTTGACTAACGGTGACGTTTTATAGTTACCAATTCCTTTTGCTATTAATCCGATAACCCGATCATCAGTATCATAGCCAATATGCGCATCCAATGGGTTGGCCACCTTCCCCAAACCAAAAATATCGACTATATCCGCAACATTAATAATAATATTAGTCACATCAATACATAATCTGGAATCCAGATATTTATCTTCAAAACCATCCGGGATGGTATAACTTAATAAGTCATTGGGATCACTAAAAGCGATAATCGAAGTTTTAGCCAGCAATCTTTGTGAATAATATTCCCCCTCAGGAGAACAAAACTCCTTTTTTTTCCCAATAAATTCTGGCAGTTCCCGCCCCAGCTGCAACATAGGCAATTGATTAGACAACATGTAAATAGGAATATATTGGTCTTTTAAAGCGTCAATAACTTGCCGACTTTTTTTCAAATCCCCACTTTCAGCAATCATCGCAGATATAAACTGCATGCCATCAATCACAATTCGACTTCCCAGACTATGCGAAACCAGAGCATAATTATCAAAACGAATTTGCTCTGGTGAAATTTCGTTGATTGAAGAACAAACATGGTAACCATCATCTGGCAAATCGCGCCAATCACCATGAGTCATCCAACAAAATGACTGGGTAAACGCCGTTAAAATATCCTTTCGACTTTTACCTAAATAAATAATTGGATCGGGGCCGGTATCATTGGCAAACTGCTTCATCAGATTATTAATTTCAGTTCTTCTGAATGCCGCTTCTCCTGAATTATCAAATTCCAACAAGGCCTTTTCTTGCTTGGTAATTTCGGACCAGGTTAATTCATAAAATAGCAACTCCTTGGTTCGGTCCTTATTTAACAATCGGCTAATTCTTAAATTTCCAAGTTTTTTTTCTGGGTTTCTGGGATTAATCAGTGTTATATTTTTTTTTATCCGAGATTGAACGGTAAGATCCAGCTCTTGCCCAAGTTTCTCAGCAAATTCTGCCGCGTATCCGGGCATATGATCTCCCACACCATGCACCATCAATACTTTGGTTTCCCCTTCTGAGCTATCCAATGCATGAGCGATTCCCAGAAAAGATTCACCACGAACTTCACAAATCCGAACATCCTCAGCTTCGGTTTTTTCTAGAACCGCTTCAGCAATCCCTTTACCAAAACTGGCACAACCAGATACAATCAGACTAAATATAAATACAACTAGAATCTTAAGCATATCCTTAATTATTTTCACATTACGCAATTGAAAATATATCGAAGTTTATCGTTGCTATTGATTTTACAAAAAATCCCGAACAAGATCATTTCTTCATAAAAATCAAAATCTTTTTACCTGTTTTATTACTCAAAATCAAGGTATTTTGATTTATCACAAAAGAAGTCACTGACTCTAAAAGTCTTAAAAAAACACCTTCCGTATGCATCACTATATTCCCTCGGGATTGACAATATTTACGTGTGCTAAGAATTGATTGAATGACTAACCTGTCATCTTTGAGTTTATATCCAGCAGAAAAGGCATTGCACCCAGAAAAACCATTTAAATGATGATTTTCAAGAAACACAATACTGATTCGTTCGGTTTCCAGATTACTGACCCAATCATCTTCAAACCAGTATCGCTCAAGTTGCCACTGTGTCCCTATTAAAGGAATCGGGGAATCAGTCTTCTGGTTATCTTGTTTTCGATCATTTGACAATCCGTAACTTGTGCATGCTGATATTAAAAGCAAACTAAAAATTACAAAAACCCTTTGCAGAGAATAAAAAATATCACAGTTCATTTGCGTGGAGCAGTTTTGCCAATATCCATATTTGACATCAACTTCTTTAGCTGATGAAGTGCTTTGCCGCGATGGCTAAGCTGATTTTTTACTTCTGGTGCTAATTCCGCGGATGCACATTGCTTTTCGGGAACCCAAAAGACCGGATCATAGCCGAAACCATTTTCACCGATTGGTTCGGATAAAATCCTACCTTCCCAGACCCCTTGAGCGATAATGGGCAAGGGGTCGTCAACATGTCGCAACAATACAATGACACAAATAAATCGGGCAACTTTTTCCTGTTCAGGAAAGTTTTTTAACTCCGCTAATAATTTTTGCAGATTCTCTTCGCCCGACGCCTCGACACCTGCATAACGCGCTGAAATAACACCCGGCGCACCATTCAAGACATCCACAACCAAACCTGAATCATCAGCAATAGCCGGCAAATTACAATATCGAGCCGCATTTCGAGCTTTAATAATGGCATTTTCAACAAAAGTTGTTCCGGTTTCATCTGCTTCCGGAACTTCGAAATCTGCCTGCGTCACTATTTCATGTGCTTCAAGAATTGCTTGAATTTCCCTGATTTTTCCAGGATTGCCACTGGCCAATACAATTTTCCGGCTATTTTTAATCATCATTTTTTCTAGCGTGCAGCAATAGCTTCCCTTTGCTTTTTCAGCAGCGAATTAATCCCGGAATCTGCCAAATCCAGCATAGCATTCAATTCATCTCTTCGAAACGCATGGCCTTCTGCTGTCCCTTGAATCTCAATGAAAGCTCCGGCATCATTCATAACCACGTTCATATCCGTTTCAGCTGAACTGTCTTCAAGATAATCTAAATCCAATACAGGCCCCCCCTGATAAATACCCACCGAGACAGAAGCAACCTGGCCATGTAAGGGATTTTTTTTAATAATCCGATCTTGCAACATATTATCAACAGCAAGAGACAAAGCTACAAAGCCGCCGGTAATTGAAGCGGTTCGAGTACCGCCATCTGCCTGCAAAACATCGCAATCTAAAGTGATAGTATTTTCTCCCAGCGCTTGCAAATCAACTGCTGCTCTTAGTGAACGACCAATTAAGCGCTGAATTTCCAGAGTTCTTCCTCCCTGCTTGCCACGACTGGCTTCACGCCCCATTCTTTCATGGGTAGATCGAGGTAACATGCCATATTCAGCTGTTATCCAGCCTTCGCCTTTACCTTTTAGAAATCGAGGCACCTTCTGTTCCACACTGGCAGTACAGAGCACTCTGGTATCGCCAAATTCCACCAAAACTGAACCTTCAGCATGACGGGTATAATCACATGTAAATTTTATTTCTCGAAGTTGCTCCGGACTACGCCCACTTGGTCTCATCAAAAAATCCTAGTAAATTAAAAAAGCTGACAGTATACCTGATACACAGCAATATTCGGGGTAAACATATTGATTGCTTACAAAAAAACTATTTATCTAAGAGAAAATGTTAGTCGTAGCTGAAGCCACTTCTTGATACAGCAAATAATCCTTTTCTACTAAAGGTGGTTGTTTGTTTAAAAGGTGTTAATCAAGCCTTCTTCTTGGCAAATCCTGCGCCTTTTTTTGTTTTGGCTTCAAGTCCTAATTTCTCAATAATTGACCGATAATCCAGCCCGCTTTTATGCATACTCGCAAAACAGGCTGCAATAACTGCAATGGTATTAGGGACTTTATCCTTCTTCTTGTATGACTGGATATTTTTATCGCTTACTTTAATCAGTTGACTGAATTTCGGAAGGCTGATTTCTGCATCCAGAAGTAATTTTTTAAACTCTATAAAAGACATATTTTTAACATCTCGGTTTCTCTAAAAGCCCAATCCTTCTCCATTATGGATCACTGCCAGGAGAAGGAATCTATCAAACATAAAGATTAATTCATTAGCTCTCAGACAACAAACTCAAAAATATTATAACTCACATTTAGAATAACAAGTTGATTTACCCCATAATTAATATATAATCACTATAACTTATTACTTTTAGTAATTTGTACAAGGGGATTCCCTTAAATTTAATTACATTTTCAGGAGACACCATGTCTAAATCTATAAAAAAGAAAGTAGCCAAAAAAATAGCTGGCAAAGTAACAAAGAAAGCTGTTGCAAAAAAAACCATTGCAAAAAAGAAGGCTAAATCAATTGCGAAGAAAGTTGCAAAAGTAGTTATAAAAAAAGGCGCTACCAACAAAAAATCTGCCCGAAAAATTGCCAAAAAAACACTGAAGAAAGTCGCCTAAAATAGCGAAATGATGGTGATTTTCTTGATAGCTAGTCACCATCATCAATTCCATTCAATACAACCTTTGTTTCAGATCAAATTTCCTTTTTTATTCGTTATACTTCGCGCGAAGTATATTGTCATTAAATTGTCATAATTTTACCGACATTGCCATGCTAGCATGGACCATATCTAATTCCTCCCATTTGGACACTCTGAAATGCCATGACCGCAGCACCTTTATATTATGAGATACCTGCAAATTTAACCGCAAAGAAATTTTTCCGTAAACTGGAAAAAATCATTGATCACCAAATCAAAACCCAGTCTTACTGCATCAAGACCTTTTACGATACCTTTGATTGGCGGCTGTATAATTCACAATTACTTTGTGAGTTCAGTCATTCGCAAGCAGCTTCGCAACTGGTTTTGATAAACACTGACACTGGCAAACCCATTGTTCGGCAGGAAATGCAGAATATTCCCAAATTCCATCCCCAATTTCCTAAGGGAAGCTTGAGAGACCAGCTGGCGGCAAGTATAGGTATTCGGGCATTATTACCGCTTTGTCAACTACCTCACCAACTATACCTGATCAATATTCTGAATAAAGATCAGAAAACTGTCGTACGCTTGAAACTGGAAGAACACGAATCTCTTACCAATAAATTAAGCTTATACCCTTTAAAAGGCTATGAAAAGGCAGCTAAAAAAGTTGCGATGATTCTCAAAAATGATCTCAACTTATTGTCCTCAGATTGCACTGCAACTTTAGTTGAAGCACTCAATCAACTGAAACGAAAGCCTGGAGACTACAGCTCCAAATTAAAGTTAAAAATAAAGCCTGATATGCAAGCGGAAAAAGCGGCAAACATTATTTTCAGAAACCTTCTAAAGAACATGAAAGCAAATGAGGCAGGTACTATTGATGATATTGACACAGAATTTTTACATGATTTTCGTGTTGCCGTCAGACGCACCAGAGCAGCATTTCATTTATTCAAACACATTTTGCCTGCTTATGTAATTAGTGAGCATGCACCTTTATTTTCCTGGTTAGGGCAAATAACCGGACCAACACGCGACTTTGATGTTTATCTATTAAATTATCCTCAATATGAAGCAGCACTCCCTCCTTCCCTGAGGGAAGAATTAGCACCTTTCTACCATTTTTTAAAGCAAAAACAACAACAAGCACAAAAGGAATTGGCCGAGAAATTACAAAGTGACGAATATAAAAGGAAAATAATTTCGTGGGAAGAATATTTACAATCCTCAAAAACCAAACAACCTAAAGATAATAATTCTAATTTAACGATCAAACAGCTCGCTGATCAACGCACCTGGAAAGTCTATCGGCGTTTACTGAAGGATGGCAATGCTATTTCAGATACTTCACCACCAGAGGCACTACATGACCTTAGAAAGACGGCCAAAAAACTTCGATATCTGATGGAATTTTTCCAGGGTTTATATCCAAAAAAAGACATTAATCAACTTATCAAAGCTTTGAAAAATTTTCAGACAGTACTGGGAAATTTTCAGGACTATGATGTACAAGAAAACAACATCAAACATTTTAGCGAAGAAATGTTAGCTAACAATATAAATCAAACCACCTTTCTGGCTCTGGGGGTTTTAATACAAAACCTGGATGGTCTAAAGCAGACGGCACGAAGGGATTTTGCCCATCAGTTTGCTGTTTTCAAAGAAAAAGAAAATCATCTCAAATTCAAGCAATTATTTGCCAGGAAAGGCAAGATCTAGGTAACTCAAATGACAATTATTGCAACCTATAATATAAAAGGTGGTGTTGGCAAAACTTCAACGGCTGTCAACCTTGCATATATTGCGGCCAAAAATCAATATCATACTCTGATTTGGGATCTAGACCCCCAGGGAGCCAGCAGTTTTTATTTCCGCATCAAGCCTAAAATAAAAGGTGGCGGTAAAGCGTTAATTGCTGGCGAACGGGAACTGGATGGATTGATAAAGGCAACTGACTTTGAAAATCTGGATTTGCTGCCTGCTGATTTTTCATTGAGAAACCTAGATTTAGCGCTGGATGCCAGAAAAAAACCCACTCAGCGATTAAAAAAACTGCTGACTCCACTAACCAAGGAATATGATTTTATCTTTTTGGACTGTCCTCCCAGTATTTCCTTATTATCGGAAGCCGTATTTGTCACCTCAGATATCCTGCTCACCCCTATTATTCCGACTATTTTATCGCTGCGCACCTTTGAACAACTAAAGAAATATCTCAAAGTCAACAAACTAAAACATATCCAATTACTACCCTTCTTTTCCATGGCTGACAGACGTAAAAAAATGCACCGGGAAATCATGGAAACATTAATGGCAGAACATTCAGAAATATTGCAAACAGTAATCCCTTATGCAAGCAATATTGAGCGCATGGGCTGGGAACGAAAACCGCTGGGAGCTTACGATGAAAAAAGCCGTTCATATGCGGCTTATAAATTGCTTTGGCAGGAAATTATGGAACAATAACTATCTGTTTTGAAAGACGTCATCAGGCCGCCAAACCTTCACCAATATAACGCTGGCGTTTTTTCGCCGTAATCTTGTCCAGCTCAACCATAATCAAACTGTCAATACAGTTATTGAAATCAGGGTCGATATTGAAGTCAATAAAATGACAACCACTTTCATCACACAATTCGACATATTGTTTATACAAAGTAGGTACTTTGACACCCAGTTTTTTTAATTCCTTATTTAATACCTTGAAACTGGTTCTGTAATCATGTTGGAATTCAGTCTGGGCGAACTGTTGATTTTTTTTGGAAACCGTAAATGGCTTCCGTGCTTTTGCCAGTTTATTTTCTGAACCAAACTGCTGATTGTAAAAACTGATAATAATTTCTTTCGCTTGTTGTGAATAAGCATCGCTAATACTGACCGGCCCAAACAAATATTTAACATTCGGCTGTTCCCGCAAATAGGCGCCAATGCCATACCATAAATAATCAAGACTGCGCTGCCCCCAATATCGTGGCTGAACAAAGCTTCGACCTAATTCAATACTCTGGGGCAGTATGGAACAAAATTCATCGCTAAAGTTGAATAACGTATGAGTATAAAAACCTTCTGTTCCATGAGTCGCTACAATTTTATCTCCCTCGCCAATACGATAGGCGCCAATAATTTCCAGGTCTTCTTCATCCCATAGAATAAGGTGGCAATAATATATATCAAATTTATCCATATCCAGTGACTCCCCGGTACCTTCTTCCACCGTTCGAAAAGTCAATTCCCGCAAACGTGCAACTTCTCGCATAACTGGACAATTTTCTTGATAACGATAGAGGAAAATCTTTTTGTTATCTCTGGTTTGCCCTAGCAACCGGGATTTAAACAAAGCTTTTTTTAATGCTTTACTATCGCCCGGGTGCGCAATGGTTATGAAAGTTTCAAACAGATTTTTGCGTTGCTTTTTCTTACCGAGGCTCAAAGTATGCTTGCGGAAACGCTGACTAAGTTCTTTTTTGGAGTAATCGTCACCTGCAAAAGCAGAATAAGGAATTGGTAACCCCACTTTAAATTTGATTTCCTGTTGTTTTTTGTTGAACATTTCTTGTGTTAACAACAGCGTTCCCATTGGCTTGTAGAGCATCGATACAAAATAAAACAATGATGAATTTTTTGCTTTGATGTTAATTGGCAAGATTGGACAACGGACTTTTTTTGCCAATTTCAAAAAACCAGCTTTCCATTGTCCATCCCTAACCCCTTTTGGAGTAATTCGAGAAACCTCTCCAGCAGGAAAAATAATTACCGCTTCCTGGTTATTTAATGCTTCCAACATCGCTTTGTAAGCCTTTTTATGCGCTTTTTTAGTTGTTGAAAGCACATCTATGGGTAAAAAAACTGATTCTAAAGCAGTCATATGTGACAAAACCCTATTAGCAACAATCCGCACATCGGGACGAACTGAACGAATCAATTTAACCAAAGCCAAGCCATCCAATGTTCCAATAGGATGGTTAGCCACAATAACTAATGCTCCTTCAGACGGAATATTCTGATAGCTCTCAGGGCTGATCTGGTAACTGAATTGAAAATATCGCAACAATTCATCAAGGAAAGCAAATCCCTTGAGATGTTGATTTTTTTCAATAAAGTGATTGAAGTCCTGTTCGTGCAACAGCTTTCTCAACATTACCAACACAGCTTTATTATTTTTCCCAATTTTTAGGTCAGGGTATGTTTCTTTAAGTATTTTTTCGGCATCAATCATCTTTTTCACAATGAATTCCTATGAATTTCCTGCAGTCTAAAGGATTAATATGTCAGCAATATGAATTTAAAGCAGCGATGTTTTGGCCAACCATCGCTGTATCTTTTCTAAGAGCCTGTTCAAGATCTATTCAGTAAAATTCTAATAAATGCGAGTACGACCATGTGTAAACTTGAATTCAAGAGCCTTTCACAGTTCTTCCAGAGTCGACGGCATTTCTCTATCCATG
>JALSJK010000043.1 GCA_026989395.1 Methylomonas sp. | reverse complement strand
TATTTAATTTCGAATACAACATCAGAAATAAGTATTGTGCCCCCAGAATTGAAGGCGGCAGTAGCAACAAAATATATGATTGAAAAAATACGATTATTTTTGGAAAGAATTTTGTTTTACCTTTAGACAAGGGACGATCATATAGAGATTAGGCGATATTTTCGTTTGGCACGATACAAGGCCCATCCTTGCATTCATTTACCTCAATTGTAATATGAGATAATTTATGAAATTTACTTAGTAACATTTTGTAATGTTCAGTGGGTTTAGGATAGTGCGTCACCAAAGCAACTATTGCTGCATAGTGATTTGCACCTACCTTCCATACATGAATATCAGAGATCCTGTTATCAGAGTCGCTTTCAATTGTCTCTGAAATTGCATGTTGATAATCTTTTTCAATACTGGCATCAAGCAGTATAGGACTGGTTTGCTTCAAAAGTCCATATGACCAACGAGTGATAATGACTGCACCAACTATCCCCATTATTGGATCAAGCCAATTCCAGCCTAAATACTTACCTGACACTAGAGCCACAATGGCAAGCACGGATGTCATGGCATCAGCTAACACATGCAAATAAGCTGCTCTTAAATTATGATCATGATGGTGACCATGCTCGTGCTCGTGAGCATGGCTATGGTTATCTTTTAACAAGAAGGCACTTATTACATTTATAAACAAACCTATGCTTGCAACAATAATAGCCTCATTAAAATGTATTGATTGTGGTTCTATTATCCTTTGCAAAGATTCAACCAACATAACTAAAGCCACGACAGCTAAAGCAATTGCACTGGCAAATCCTCCGAGAACATTAACTTTGCCAGTGCCAAATGAATATATAGGATTGTTTGCATGCTTTCGCGCATAGCGATATGCAAAGATAGCAATTAAAAATGCGGCAACATGCGTACCCATATGCCAACCATCAGCCAAGAGAGCCATTGAGCCGTAGACACTGCCGGCAATAATTTCTATAACCATTGTAATGGCTGTGAGAATCAAGACATATTTTGTCCGTAACTCTCCTCTTTCGTTTTTTACCGAAAAATCATGGCTGTGTTGCCAATTTTCTAATGTATGTACATGCATAAATTTTCCTTATGGATTCCCACGGGGGACCGTGGGAACCAGGGATTGAAATGGGCGTTTTCAGAAGCCATGTGGACACAATATTAAATTACCAGTACAACATCAGAAATAAATATTGTGTCACCAGAATTTTCCTCACCTGACCGCTTTTGAACGCACAGCGAAAAAGCGGTCAGGTGGAGCGCTTTGTTAAATTTTTCTTTAATTCACTACCTGCTAATTCCATGAGCATTCGTAAAGCATGGTTTACAGATTCTGAATCTTTAAATACCTTTGCTATGTCTGGCTCAAGAAATATTATATTTGTACCTTCCTGATATGCGCGGTAGTGCTTTCCACGAATACCCTTTGAGAAATCATATTCAGGTTGCATTTCACTTTCTTTAATTTTGCTCATAATATTTCAACTCTTTTTTCGTGGCTTTTCGCGCACTAATGATACGGATTAAATTTTGTTCTCTTTCAGTAAAGGATACGACAAGTAGGTTCCCTGCGCTTGACCTCCCAATGCTCAGAAACCTGTATTCGCCCGATGAATGTTCAGGGTCTTCTATCGTCATCTCTAACGGGTCGCCAAATACTGTTGCGGCTTCAGAAAAACTGACGCCATGTTTCTTTTCATTCGAACCAGCTTTGACCTTGTCCCACTCAAATTCAATCACTCATTTCTCCGATGGAAAACTTAACGACCAAGCTCACTGGCGGCCATAGAGCGGAATAGCCGCCCAGCGCAGCGCCTTGATACTTAATTATGACCGCCCCCTCTGCAAAACGGGCTTAGTGGAACTATCCACTATCCCAGCTTCAAAAAGAAGTAACGATATCTATGCATCAAACAGAGGAAACGTTCAAATGGAATTTTACACCCAAACCCATCAACATGCCTGTGTAATTGATTTGCACACCAAAATACAGCAAGGAGCCAGCCGGCAAGCTTTACGACTTGGGGGGAGGCAAAAATGAAAAAAAGCATGGCAAAGGAAAAGCCATGGCGACACAATATTGAATTACAGTTCAACAACGGAAATACGTATTGTGACCCCAGAATTTTAAAAATGCGTCCGAGTTGACGGCATTGTTATATCACGCTAAACTACCAATTATTGGTACTTTTTTAGGATTTGCGCTATGAGCAAAAACACTAGTATAACCCTCGGAAAGCATTTTGATTCCTTTGTAAATGAACAGATCAATAATGGCCGCTATGCCTCGACCAGCGAGTTGGTTCGGGCTGGATTACGGTTGCTGGAAGAAGAGGAAACAAAACTTGCCACCCTTAGAAAGATGCTTGATGAAGGAGAGAACAGTGATTTCGTTGAATACTCGCTTAGCAGCTTGATTGAGGAACTGGATAACGAATCTCATTGATGGCCAACTTCAGGGTAAAAGCAGCAGCAAAGACCGATTTGAAGGGAATTGCAAAATTTACCGAAAAAACTTGGGGACGGGAACAGCGTAACAAATATATAACTGAATTTGATCATGCTTTCCATCAATTGGCTGAAAACAACGAACTTGGCAAATCTTGTGATTATATTCGTACCGGCTATCGAGTCTTTCCTGTAGGTAGCCACATCATCTTTTATAAGATAGCAAATCGACATAACGTTGAAATTATTCGTGTGCTTCACAAACGTATGAACGTGTCGCCTCGTCTTTTCAAGGCATAACGTCAGCATACCTGGGGAATTGATTTGCACACCAAAATGCAGCAAGGAGTCAGCCGGCAAAATTTATGGCTATGGGGGGCGGCAAAAATGAAAAAAAAGCATGGCAAAGGAAAAGCCATGGCGACACAATATTGAATATATGGATTCCCACGGGGGACCGTGGGAACCAGAGATAAATATTGTGTCCCCAGAGTTTTTGGTTTCATGGAAGATACCGATCTATTTCCAACGCACCATGAAACACCCCAAGAATATCAATTTCCTTCTTACTCACCAATAAATATGCGATTCTGTAATGCCCATAGAGCAATATACGAACTTCACCTTCTGGTTCAGAGCGGTACTTATAACCTATCTCCGGGTAATCCTTAAGCAATTGCGCCTTTTCATATATTCCCTCCACAACTCTAGCTGCCGCGCTGGAATTGTCATTAGAAATATATTCGTAGATATCCTTTAGCCATACTTCAGCCTCAGCCGTCCATCTTATCTCTGCCACGCGCGGATTCGATGCTTCATTTCCTCATTTGACACAACACGGTGTTTCCGAGAATCCTCAAGACCACGTTCAACCATGCGTTCAAACGTAAGTTCACGCAGGATTTCCTCATACGTTGCATCATCTGGCTGCGACTCTATTACTTCTTTCATCTTTTCCTTCACTATTGCCATAGAATCTCTCCTCTATATAAGGCATAACGGTTTAACTTAACCGGCCGCGCCTCAATGTTTACGGAGTGGCACGCTGTTGCCGCGAATCCAGTTTAAGTTATTGATACTTATTTATGACTGCCCCCTCTGCAAAACGGGCTTGGTGGAACTATCCACTATCCCAGCTTCAAAAGAAGTAACGATATTTATGCATCAAACAGAGGAAACGTTCAAATGGAATTTTACACCCAAACCCGTCAACATACCTGGGGAATTGATTTGCACACCAAAATGCAGCAAGGAGTCAGTCGGCAAGCTTTACGGCTATGGAGCGGCAAGATTGACAACCCCTAATTGAAATGGGCGTTTTCGGAGGCCATGCGTTTGTTCATGCGGGAAAGTGACCTGAGCCAAAGCTTATGTCGCCAAACTTGAAAAAAGCATGACAAAAGAAAAGCCATGGAGGCACAATATTAAATCACCAGCACAATATCAGAATTAAGCATTGTGTCTCCAGAAATTATTTTAAAAATATCATTATTGAGAATCAGTATATTACCGATGATTTCCAATGTTTTATCTTAATTTAATAGCAGTGGTGCGAGCCGACCCTGTTTACTCTTAATGCAAAAATAAAGACCTAACCCTTTTGCACTGACCCTTTTGCACTCTTGACCCTTTTGCACTCTCTTTCTTTTGCTCTTTTGTTCCAAAATTATAAAATATTAGGATTTTCCATCATTCAATGTATAGTGAACGTTCATTCCCTCAATTTTAATAAAGCGTTTCTGGGCAAGATAGTTTATTAATCCCTCTAACTCTTTTTGGCTCAATGCTCTCATGAATAATGAGTTAATTGAATTTGTTAATGTTTCTACTTTTCTTGGCTTAGCATTTCCACGCCTTTCAAGAAAATTAACAATACAGTTAATCTTTTCCTCCAAGGTTTTAGAGGTTGATATTTTTAACGCTGGAATATCTTCTACTCGTTTATAACGTTGTATCAATACTTTTTTTGTTCTGAGATGTTTAACCAATATATCAAATCCTGTGTCCTTCGAGATGATGTGAAAATATCCATTAGGGTCTTTTTCAAATAAACGGCCTAAATAAAATGTGACATGGAAATCTAAAGCATTTTTCCCATTACCTACTATCCTGATATATTCTGCATCACTCCCCATTGCTTGCATTGATGTAACAAGTTCTATGGGAATTTTCGTCTGGTTCGCCCCTACAAATAACAGAACTTTAAAATTATATTCGCTTGGGAATTCAAATAATGAGGGTTGCACATTTTCGTAATCAATAAAAATGTAGTTCGTTCTTCCGTTTTTTTGTATCTCTCCCATCTGTTTCACCATTCAAACCCTAACGCTTGAAATAACTTGACGATTTCACACAGAGCAGAGAAATAGCGTCCTGGGGTGTAAAACCGGCCAACGTTAATTGACTTATTATCTGTTTGATTAACGCCATAATGCTTGAGAAAAATATGCTCCACCAATACAGAAATGGTTCTAAGAAACTAGACAGTGACAATGAATAATATCACCCATTTCTCCATTGATGACATAGGTGATTCCAGCACACATGCAACTTCCCTTAATCATTTAGCCGCCTTCTCCGTACCTTTTGTGCATAACTTGCTTCTTTACCGAAAACTTGCATCCTTAAACTGTAGACCACAAATTTCAAAAATTCCATGCAATAAATTACTACTATAAAGATTAACTTCATAACACCTTTTCATAATGATTATTACTAAACATTGCCTTCCTCAATAAGTCTATTTTTTAATCACCCCATACCTGCCTTCTTCATCAAAAGAAGAGTCGGTATTACTTCCCGTCATTTTGACTTTCCTTGTTTTTCTCAATTTGCTGAAGTGGTTTTCTCTTTTCTGTCTGGCGCCATAAGCCATCAGCATTAAAACATTGCCACCCCCATTTTAGCCAGTTCAGTAATGAAACAGCCAGCCATAGCGACCACAGAAGCATCAGCACGCGATAAGCTGTTAGCGGCACTGAAACTATCGTGGCCATTGGCAAAATTTCCGGACTCCGGTCCTGATACCAGTTAAGATTAAATGCAGTGGATTGATTGCCTGTTATTTGCATGTCTGGCGAGCCTAGCAAACCTTGCTCAATGGCTATAAACAAAATAATTAAGGAGAATAAACTCAAGACAGCAATTCCCACCTGGGCAATATTGAAATAATTATCATCAGTAATTGGTTTTTCCCGTCTTATTCCCAAAACCATGAGCCATGCGATTACTACCAGTGAAGCCGGAATGGGAATCTGACTTAAACCAATTAACAGTAATAGCCATTGCCAGAATTTCAATGGTGTCAATTTGATTTTGCTGAGTCCATAGGCAAACAAAATGATGACAACCAACACTCCCCAAAATAACACTGCAGGACCAAAGCGCGGTCCCCAGGTAAAAAGCACCCAGCGATCCTGGCCTAATTGAACATTTATGTGGGTGTTGACACTGGCAATACCTATATTGATCAGCGGTGTTTTAAAAAGACTGCTATTTTCTGATTTTTCCAACCATTTGATAGAAAAACGTTGCTCACCCGGCTTTACCGGTAATGTTATTTGTCTGCCTTTTTGCCGAACCGGTTGAGTGACTCCATTAATCATTACTATTTGCAATTGTGCGTTTTCAGGCAAAGACAGGCTATGTTGACCGCCTTGTGAACTTCTAAGGTTAATATTTAATGTGGTTTCCTGTACCCGCTTACCCGGTCTTGATATGATTTCAGTTTTATCGATTGTCAACGTTTGTCCTTTGACAGCAGCAGGTCTAAAGATATGGAGCGTCACCTTTTCTCCCGGCCAGGGGCGCCATTCTGGAAACCAGCGGGCCTGTTTATCCTGATGGTGAACAACTGCAATACCGGTGGCATCAAGATGCCAGATCGGACTGACATCAACACGCCATACTTCTGTCCATTGCTCTGTATCAGGTGCGACCAGCTCAATCTTTGATGCTTTGGACAATACAGAATTCCAGCTCAACTGCGTCTGATTAGCAGCCATGTTGATGGTCAATTTTCCATTTTTGATGCGCATACCGGGTGTTGTCACCGATTCTCCTGATAATAGCGGTACTTCTATAACGACTGGAGAACTGCCTCTGGATAATCTTACAACACGGGAAGCGACCCGCCAATTCAATCCTAACTGCAAGGTTCTTTCAATCCGCAGGAAGGGAGGCAATAATCCTGATTGTATATTATCCTGTTGAGCAAGATTCGATTTTCCTGTGCTGCTTCTGCTAAATTGCAACTGCTTACCGGGAATGCCATGTTCGTATATGCCATCAATTATCCAGCCTTTATTTGCTGCGACAACTCGATGAGGGCGAAGCGGCAAAGGCAATACAAAACGGTTGTAATTTGGAATTTTCCCGTTTAATGTGACGGTATGCGCACCGGTTTCAAGCTGTAGCCATAATTTTCCATCACGGCTGCGAAACATACCCGGCGTTGGTTTGTTATCAACAAGCACTTTACTCGGGAGCCAGTGTTTATCATTAATTGGCAATGGAATGGCAACTGCTTGCTGGGCATGTACTTGCAGTGTCAATTCTAAAATATTCGGATCAATCACTATATTGAGTTCTGATATTTGTGCACACTCTGGTAAACATTCGGGCGCCTCAAGCAAACGTTTTTGTAATTCTTTTAACATTGCCTTGTCAGGAAATTGAGCCATAGCTTGCTCAGCCGGGAACCCGATTAACAATGGCAATAGAAATACCCAAATCAACATAGGCATTGACTGCCTGAGCTTGCTCCAGCTCACCATCACTCCAAATAACAACAGCGCCAGAATCATGATAACTATGGCGCGGGTAAAATGCAGGACTTTACTCATCAAGGGCGTAACGTACCAGAATCTAAGCTGCTGACCACTATCGACTGCACCATTCCAGGAAAGATTGATGTTATGCCATTGCCATTGTGGCAATCCTGGTCCTGTTTGAATATTGGCATTAGGATCGATACGTTGAAAATCGAACTGTTTGTCACCATAATATCCCTGTTTTGTCATCTTCCTCATTTTAGTTGCTGATTTTCGAGCGACACTTTCCAAAGCCTCGGGTGTGGGCGCAGTAGCTAACGCAACATCTGCCTGCTCAAAACGTTCCTGATATGCTGATATATTTTGCCAGGGCTTTTCTAGCTGTGGATACAGGCCCATTCGCACTTGGTTAACCATAAATGGCAGAATCAAGATTAACAATACCAGCCAGGAGATATTTCGATACCAGATTATTGCGGTTTTGAACTTGCCTTCCGGCAAAACTTTAAGTAAAGCAATCGCAGCCAACACATTTAGCCAGATGAAGCGAGGCGCTTCCGGTTCATGCCAGATAATTGCCAATGTAAATAAAGCAAAGATTCCCCAAGGCAAGTTCCACATTCTGCTAATAGCAAGGGAGGAGATCAATACCAGAAACAAATCCAGCAAAGACCACTGAGAAATCCAGCTATCGGGATCATTATCAACGCCACTCGCTGCTAAAAGGCGCCAGCCTGGCGGTAAATTTAAAACCGCATTGACTTGATTAAAATTTTGATCCCAACCAGTAGCGCTAATGGTATTAATTTTTTTAGTAATACGACTGTGCGCGTTCAAATTAATATTTCCCTTCCTGACTTCTACGCCCTGAAGTTTGCTGTCCGGAAGTTGTGTAATTAACTGACCGCTACCATCCAAAACCACCTGCCCTAACTGCATCTCAGGCAATGCATTTAACCGCCAACCGCTGGTCATTTTGCCATTGATTCGATCATTGATTGTATATCCTGCACCATCAAAATCAAGCCAGATCGTTCTATCCAAACTGAGTTGATTCGGTTCGGGAACCGGATCGCCACGGCGAATGGTTTTAATAACCATTTTTCCGCCTTGCTGCATCAAAAATGCAGGAAGATTTTTCCATTTTGCGGGCAAATTGGTTTGTTGTGGATCAATAGACTGTAATTGTTTAATTTCAACTACTCGGATATTAGGTCGATTTTGAAATACCCAGATTTCTTTTTTTGGCCAGTCATTTTTTTGAATCGGTAACCCTAGCTGATCCATTAATTTCGGGTAGCGACTCACTAATTCAAGCTGCCATCTTCCCGGCCTGACTTGCACAAGCAATGTTCCATCTGGTTCTAGTCGTGCAGGCAATGGACTATTCAAGCTGACAGGAATTGAACCTTCCAGTAGTGGTTGCGACAATTTAATTTCTCGCTGATCACCTGATACTTCCAACTCGAAATGAGAAGTGATAAGCATCGGCACATCGTCATCAATTTTTCTAAAGACCTGTAAATCCAGTTTATTTTCAATCTTGTTGATCTTTTTATTAGCTACATCTGCTGCTTTTAACCAAAGTTGGCTGTTTTTTATGGTTGGATTAAATATAAGCTTGTTGTTAATACGCAGTTCTATCAAGCCGGTATCTATTGGTACTGTCAGATTATCAGGAATAAAATCCCATTGAAATTTTCCTGAAATTTGATATTCACCCGCATCCAGTTTTATTGCAGGTTTGCCATTTCTGGCAATAACCAAAGCCTGTTTTTTATTAACTTCCACACTAAGCGGCCAGAGTTTTTCATCACCTGGAATATTAACCCAGCTTTCTGAATAAACGTTCCAATGAATAAAAAACTCTCCCGTTTTGTCATTCAAATTCAATTTTAATCGGGACGGCCAGGCGCATCTTTTTTGTTGGAAATTATTATAAAGGAAGGGGCAATGCCTATCGGGATGGCTTTGCAAAACCCAATTGATCCAGGGCTTTAATGGTTTCGGGACTTGCTCGGGTTCCAGGCCTTTGGCTTGAACAGAAAACAAAAACAGATGAACAACCAAAGCAACATAACAAATAGAACGATTCATAAATCTTTCCTCAGAACAATGTCTTGCTGTTGATTGTATAGGATATTTATTTTGTTTAAATAATAAATCTTGGTAATTATCGAGATATACTTCGCGCGGACACGGATGCGGAATTTATAGCGCACTGATTTTTGTCGAGAGCAAGGCACTAAAATAGGCGTATAGCAAGCTACGCAACTGTTTTAGTAACGCAGCTATCGGCAAAAACTCAGTCGTTAGAAATCTGCAGTCGTGACCGCGCGAAGTATAAAGAAATAAGATAAAAAAACGGACCTGCTTCAGTCCGTTTTTTGCCTTACATTTGTCAAATTGATTTAGGGATAAATTTCTTCGTCCTCGTCTGAAGATTCGAGCATTTCCGGTAATGCTTTTGGCCCGCGCAAGTCAGGATGAAGTCTCTTCTCTGACATCACAATCGCGGTATGCATCCATATCAAAGAAACGGCAACGATTACAAAAAGCAACATGAAACAACTTGTCCAAATACCAATGATGTCATTCATAAATCCGAAGCAAATAGGCAACACAAAGCCCCCCAAACCACCGATCATACCAACCAAACCACCGACTGACCCTACATGACCTGGATAGTAAACGGGAATATGCTTATATACCGCTGCTTTACCGAGTGACATGAAGAAACCTAAAATAATGGTCAAAATAACAAATGGAACTAAAGCCATTCTTATGGTGAATTTGATTGGACCTTCAATACCATGAACTACATAATCTGTTGCAGGATATGACATAAAGAACAAACAAATTAAACAACTGATGAATGTCATATACATGACTTTTCTGGCACCTATTAAATCTGACAACCAACCGCCTAACGCCCTGAATAAACTACCCGGCAACGCATAAGCCGCTGCCAGCATACCCGCAGTTTCGATTTCTAGATGATATACCCCCATATAATATCGAGGTAACCACAATGCTAAAGCAACATAGGCTCCAAATACAAAAAAGTAATAGGTTGCAAAACGCCACACTCTTAAATGCTTTAAGGGTGATAATTGCATCCACGCTGGTTGTACCTTTTCTCCTTTTGACTTTCTTAGTTTGGTTGCCGGATCATCATCTGTCGCAAACCAGAAAATAATAGCCGTCGTTAACAAAATAGCCGCATAGATTCTGGCCACGTTTTCCCAGCCATAGGCAACTAGTAAAAAAGGTGCGCCAAAGTTTGTAATTGCCGCACCAACATTACCCATGCCGAAAATACCCAATGCCGTTCCCTGCCGCTCTTTTTCAAACCAACGGGAGACGTAGGCTATACCGACTGCAAAAGAGCCACCAGCCAAACCAACCCCTAATGCAGCTAGTAAATACATGGGATAAGTAGTAACCGAAGCTAACAACCATACAGCAATAGATGTTGTCACCATCAACAAAAAATAGACGATGCGACCACCGTATTGATCAGTCCAGATTCCTAAAAAAATCCGGCTCAAAGAACCTGTTAATATCGGCGTGGCTACCAGCAAGCCAAATTCAGAATCATTCAGGCCCAGGTTTTGTTTTATTTTGATTCCGATAATGGAAAAAATTGTCCAAACCGCAAAGCAAACTGTAAAAGCGAGAGTGCTTACAATTAAGCTCTTGGTCTGTTGACTTTGAGTTACTCCATCGAGTTCATGCATTGGATTCCCCTTATTTTATTGTGGATATTGAAACAAACGAAACTTGTCATTTTTTTATTATTTATTGCTGTTTGTGGGGGTTAGGAATGAGGTGGGAATTTTTTTTATTCTCCTCACCCTAGCCAGCCACTGCCATTAAGTTACGACAAGGTGTTGGTTGGGTTAGCGGTAGCATAACCCAACATTTTCTAGATTTTGTCGGGTTACGCTGCCGCTAACCCGACCTACAAACAACAAATGCTCTTAACTTATTGGTAGTGACTCCAGCCCTCTCCATCAGGAGAGGGGTTAATGATTAGGAAATAAACAACTTTCTTTATCGTTGTTTAATCATTTTTGTTCTAACCAATTGGTAGGGTCTGAAAATATAACTAAGTGGCGCACTCCAGACATGAACCAATCGAGTAAAAGGAAACAAAAAGAACACTGACATGCCAAGGAACAAATGGAGTTTGTAGATAAAGCCCACATCATTTAGCAAATAAGGTTCAGCATTCAGTTTTAAAACCCCCTGCACCCATTCAGCCAGCATGACCATTGTCGTGGCATCACCATTTACAGCATGATAAATGGAAACTGGAATAGTAATTAAACCCACTGCAAGCGTGACCAAAATCCAGTCCAGAATAAAAATATCCATAAACCGGCTATTTGCCCTGACACGAGGGTTGTACATACGCCGTTTCCATAAAATAACACCACCCATCATGCAAACTGACCCGAATACAGCGCCTAAGATAATGGCAATATACTGATGAGCCATGTCGGAAATCCCCATGTTTAGAAACATTGAATGAGGAGTAACCAAGCCGGCAAAATGCCCGAAAAATAAAGCCAAAATGCCAATATGAAACAAAATACTGCCTTTGCGCAGCAATTCCTTCTCAAACAATTGGCTGGAATCGGCTTTCCAGGTGTATTGTTCCCGGTCAAACCGAATCAGGCTGCCCACAAAAAAAGTTGTCAGTGCAATATAGGGATAAACGCCAAAAAGAAAATTTGTCAGATTCATAATAATACCTATGCAGCAATATCGGCAAGATGTCCATGCTGTTCCACCATTCTGACCAGTGGCCCATACGGACTGTTATTTTCCTCAAGACGACTGGCAATAATATCGGTCGCCTGTACTGTTTGTTGCAAAAATGATCGAGCGCTCGAAATGTCATCCATGGTCGCAACATATTCCAGAATCAAAGGCAAATAGTCTGGTAGCTCACCGTCACCAATTTCAAAGCCGGTTGATTTGTACAACTCCGAGAGCTGAATCAGCGCCGGTCCCCGATCTCGGTCTTGTTCATCAAATAAATGATAAGTCAGATACAAGGAATGGTCTGAAACTAAGTCAAAGGTGTTGACGTATTCGGCTTGTAATTTAGTGAATGACTTTGATGACGCCCAGTCAATAAACGTCTCTAACCTCAATTTATCTTCTGTTGATAATTCAGTTTGTTCAGCTAGTGTCTCCTTGATTTCCTGCCAGTGACCAACCAGTTCCTTGGCGGGATATTCCAAAAACATGGACAAGATTTTGTAAACCGGAATCATACCTTTTCTCCATCAGAACGCTTGGCGGCAGGATGATAACGAACAAACTCAAGAACATCTTCAGTTTTCTTACGCCGGTCCGGAAAAATAGAAGCATTGGGACTGATACTGCAGCCATCATTACCAAAACTGAAACCATTGTCGCCCTGAAAACTATGAAAATCTTCATGTCGTAATTCTTCATGACTGGTAGGGATCACAAATCGGTCTTCATAATTTGCAATTGCCATGTAACGATACATGTCACGGACAGAAGCTTCATCCAAACCAACTTCTTCCAATACTGCCAAGTCTGTTTTACCATCAACATTCAGGGAACGATAAAAACTGCGCATTGCAATCATGCGTTTTAACGCCATAACGATTGGCTCTTCTTTACCTGCCGTCAACATATTGGCAAGATACTGAATTGGCAAACGCAAGGTTTCAATTTTTGGGATGGCACCATCTGGCGCAGTTTCCAGATTGCCCTGATCAATTTGCGCCTGAACTGGCGACAATGGCGGCACATACCAAACCATCGGCATGGTACGATATTCAGGATGCAGTGGAAATGCAACTTTCCAGTCTACTGCCATTTTATAAATAGGTGATTGCTGTGCAGCTTCCAGCCATGACTCTGGAATACCATCTTCTCTGGCCTGTTTGATGACTTCAGGATCATTGGGGTCCAAAAACAAATCCAGTTGCGCTTGATATAAATCCTGTTCATTTTCAACAGAAGCAAGCTCTTCAATACGATCCGCATCATATAACATCACACCGTTGTAACGGATTCGACCGACACAGGATTCTGAACAAACTGTTGGCAAACCGGACTCCACTCGTGGGTAACAAGCCGTACATTTTTCTGCTTTACCAGATTCCCAGTTAAAAAACATTTTCTTGTAAGGGCATGCACTGATACACATACGCCAACCCCGACATTTATCCTGATCAACCAATACAATGCCGTCTTCTTCCCGTTTATATAAAGAACCTGAAGGACAAGAAGCCACACATGCCGGATTGATACAGTGATTACAAATACGCGGCAGATACATCAAAAAGGTTTGCTCAAATTCAGCATAAACCTGTTTTTCCATATCATTAAAGTTGCTGTCCTCGCCACGCGCTTCGAATGTTCCGCCCAGATCGTCTTCCCAGTTCGGCCCCCATTCAATTTTTTCCAAACGGCTGCCATCAATCAGAGAACGCGGTCTGGCTGTTGGTGTAGCTTCACTCAATTCACTGTTTTGTAAATGCGCATAATCGTAAGTGAATGGTTCGTAATAATCATCTATGGTCGGCATGTTGGGGTTCATGAAAATATTACGAAGAATATTCAGGCGATTGCCTGATTTTAACTGTAGCTTGCCTTTTACCAGTTCCCAGCCGCCATTCCATTGTTCCTGATCTTCCCAGTTTTTGGGGTAACCAATACCTGGCTTGGTTTCCACGTTGTTAAACCAAACGTATTCCATACCTTTACGGTTAGTCCAGACATTTTTACAGGTAACTGAACAGGTATGACAACCAATACACTTGTCGAGGTTAAAAACCAGTGAAAAATTTGCTCTTACTTTCATTTTAATTCCTCGCCTTATTCGCTATCTTCACAAGTGTACGGAGCCTGATGAACACCATCAGGATTGAGTGCTGCTTCCCGTTCATCAGTCAGCGGTTTCTCCAGCCATTGAATATCCGGATTTTCGATTTTATGTACGATGACATATTCATCTCGCTGCGAGCCAACAGTACCGTAATAATTCAAACCGTAACTCAACTGCGCATAACCGCCAATCATATGAGTCGGTTTCACGGTGATGCGGGTGACACTGTTATGAATACCGCCACGTTTACCTGTTGTATTTGACCCGGGCGCGTTTACATTTTTCTCCTGAGCGTGATACATCAAGGTCATGCCATCAGGAACACGCTGACTGACCACCACACGTACCATGGTTGCACCATTAACATTAATGACTTCAGCCCAGTCATTGTCTTCCATACCAATAGACTTTGCATCATTCTCAGAAATCCAGATATGCGGACCGCCACGGGATAAACTCAGCATCCGCAAGTTATCGTGATAAGTACTGTGAATTCCCCATTTCCCATGAGGTGTAATCCAGTTCAATGTCAAATGCGGTTTGTCGCCTAGTTTTTTCTTCATCAAATCGGTGCTTTGCATGTCTACCGCGGGACGGTAACTACAAAAACCTTCACCAAAATCACGCATCCATTGGTGATCCTGATAAAATTGCGCCCGGCCGGTTATAGTCCGAAATGGAATACGTTCATGAATATTGGTATACCCAGCGTTATAACTGACCTTTTCCGATTCAATACCGCTCCAGGTCGGTGCTGTGATAATCTTACGCGGCTGCGCCTTAATATCACGGAAGGTAATCTTTTCGTCTTCTCTTGGCAAAGCCAGATGAGTGTGATCGATACCGGTTTTAACACCAAGCGACTTCCAAGATCTTACGGCCACTTCACCGTTGGTTTCTGGCGCCAAAGCTAAAATGGCTTCACAAACATTAATGTCATTTTCCAGAGAAGGCATGCCCTTGCTAACCCCTTCTTCCTGAATGGTGTAATTAATTTCTTTCAGGTGTTCGTATTCTTTTTCTGTCTCCCAGTCGATACCTTTAATATTATTCCCTTGCTCTTTTAATAGTGGACCAAGTGACGTATATTTTTTATAGGTATCGGTAAAATTACGCTGAACCAGTTTCAATAATGGCAAAGTTTTACCTGGTACCGGTTCGCATTCGCCTTTTTTCCAATCCTTAACATCCAGTGCTTGAGCAATTTCAACCGGAGTATCATGCAAAATTGGCAAGGCCACCAAATCTTTTTGGGGTTCCAGATGTTTTTCTGCCAGCTCTGAGAATTTCTTGGCAATGGTTTTGAAAATTTGCCAATCTGATTTTGACTCCCAGCCCGGATCAACCGCCTGGGTTAATGGATGAATAAATGGATGCATATCTGTGGTATTCAGATCATTCTTTTCATACCAGGTCGCAGTTGGCAACACGATATCTGAATAAGCCCCGGTCGAATTCAGCCGGAAGTTGATATCTACCATCAAATCCAGTTTGGCAATAGGCGCATCTTTATGCCATTTAATTTCCTTGCCTTTAGCTTCCGGCAACACATCCTGCATCACTGCGTTTTGTGCGCCGAGCAAATGCTTCAGAAAATATTCATGGCCTTTGGCGCTAGCGCCGATCAAATTGGCCCGCCAGACAAACAGGTTGCGGGGATGATTTTCTGGCGCATCAATATCTTCAGCGGCAAATGCAATTTCACCCGATTTTAATTTTTCAACAACATAATCAGCAACACCCTGCTCATCTTTTGCTCCTGCTTTTTCTGCTTCTTTCACAATATCCAGCGGATTTTTATTGAAGTGCGGTGCAGAAGGAAGCCAACCAAGGCGCTGAGAAACCACATTGTAGTCAGCCAGTTTATATCCTTTATAATTTTTACTCGCAGAAGTGGCCAGCAATGCATCGGCATCCAGAGTTTCATAACGCCATTGGTCGGTATGAAAATAGAAAAATGACGTACCGTTCATGTGCCGCGGCGGCTTTTGCCAATCCAGGGCAAAAGCGATTGGCGCCCAGCCTGATTGAGGCCGTAATTTTTCCTGACCAACATAATGCGCCCAACCGCCACCACTTTGACCAACACAACCACACATATGCAGCAGGTTCATAATGGCGCGATAATTCATGTCATTGTGATACCAGTGATTGATACCAGCGCCCAAAATCACCATGGATTTGCCCATGGTTTTGGCCGCATTATCGGCAAATTCACGACCGGTACGGATAATATCGGCTTGTTTTACGCCAGTGATTTTTTCCGCCCAGGCGGGTGTATTTGGAATACTGGCATCATCATAACCTTTGGCGCAATCGCCACCCAAGCCGCGATCAATCCCGTATTGCGCAAGTTGCAGATCAAAAACCGTAGCAACCAGCACTTCTTTGCCATCTATCTGCATCTTTTTGACCGGGACATTACGTTTCATCGGCTTGTCTTTTCCGGATTCAAAATTCGGAAACAAGACTTCTGCCACATCATCCTTGTCAAAAATCAAACTCAACCGAGGCTTACTGGTTTTCCTGCCAATTTTCTTGGCCTGCAAATTCCATTTACCGTCTTCACCCCAACGAAAACCCACGGAACCATTAGGGGCAATAACATCGCCACTGGCTTCGTCAATGACAACGGTTTTCCATTCAGGATTATTTGATTCACCAAGTGATTTATCAAAATCAGACGCACGTACAAAACGGCCTGTGGAATATGATTTACCTTTTTTATTCAGCATTACCAACATCGGTAAATCTGTATAAGCCCGAGCGTATTCTTCAAAATAAGGATCTTGCTTATCAACATGGAATTCCTTAAGCGCCACATGACCCATGGCCATAAATACAGCCGCATCGGTACCCTGTTTGGCAGGCATCCACAAATCGGCAAACTTCACGTTCTCAGCATAATCAGGTGAAAGCACCACAACTTTTGCGCCTTTGTACCTGACTTCAGAATAAAAATGGGCATCCGGCGTCCGTGTCATAGGAACATTGGCACCTGCTAAAATCAAATACATCGAGTTATACCAGTCTGCCGCTTCAGGGACATCTGTTTGCTCGCCCCAGGTTTGCGGAGATGCTGGCGGTAAATCACAATACCAGTCATAAAAGGACAAACACGCGCCGCCAATTAAAGATAAATATCGAGCGCCAGATGCATAACTGATCATCGACATAGCGGGAATTGGAGAGAATCCTGATATGCGGTCAGGGCCATGTTTCTTAATAGTATATATGTTAGCGGCCGCAATAATTTCGGTAACTTCTTCCCAATCAACCCGGACAAAGCCCCCTAATCCACGAACTGCGGTATATTTTTTTCTTTTCTGAGGGTCTTCCTGGATTGCCGCCCAGGCTTCGACGGGATCTTTCCCGGAGTCTCTTTCATCACGGTACAAAGAAACCAGACGCTCACGTATCAATGGGTGTTTAACTCGTAACGGGCTATACAAATACCAGGAGAAACTGGCCCCGCGTGGGCAACCACGAGGCTCATGATTTGGCATATCCGGGCGCGTTCGCGGATAATCCGTCGCCTGCATTTCAAAGGCCACCAAGCCATTTTTGACATGAATATTCCAGGAACAACTGCCCGTACAATTTACGCCGTGTGTGGAGCGGACGACTTTATCAAAACGCCAGCGATTTCGATAACTATCTTCCCATTGGCGATCTTCGTTGGTAACAACACCATGCCCGTTGGAAAACTTAGTTTGAATTTTTTTAAAAAAGGTAAGACGGTCTAAAAAATGACTCATCGGTTTTTTCTCCTGAATTTAGGATGGTAACTATTCAGTATGTAATAAAACTGGATGCAATAAATTGGTGCAAAAAAGCTAATATTCGCACCAATCTGTTCTTTATTGTGCTCGATTAACAGGCATTATTTCATATTCTGTAAAGATCGAGCACTAATTATGCCAAAAAATCCCTTCCATTACGGATTATAGAATTCGCCATCTTTGCGCAGATAAAACCACCAGTTAATCATAATGCAGACCACATAAAATGCCGCAAAACCCATCAAGGCCACTTCAGGGGTTGTGGCCTTGATTTGTTCACCCAGCACCTTTGGGATATAAAAAGCACCATAAGCGGCGACAGCTGAGGTCCAGCCTAATACAGGCCCGGCCTGCTCTTTTGGAAAAACCATTGCAATAGTTCTGAAAGTGGAGCCATTACCAATCCCCGTGGCGGCAAATAACACCAAAAACAAAATAAAGAAAGGCACAAAATATTGCTCTGGCGTTGCAGAAGAATAAGCTTGCTTCATGTAATAAGCCGCACCAGCAGTACTGGCAACCATGACGAAGGAGCAAACATGAGTTACCCAGGCACCGCCAAACTTGTCGGCGATCATGCCTCCAACAGGGCGGATTAAAGCGCCGATAAAAGGCCCCATCCAGGCATACATCAAGGCGCTTGGGCCATTATTATTGATCAAATCATGTGTCATTTTGCCATCGACCATAACATGCTGATAGCCAAAAATTACCTTTATCGCCAAAGGAAAACTAGCTGCAAAGCCAATAAATGAACCAAAGGTCATGGTGTAAATAATACTCATCACCCAGGTATGCTTGTTATCAAAAATCTGATATTGCCTGCCAAGGCTTTCCCCTATCTGACCAGGTATAATTTTTAATAACGAAACCGTCAAGGCAATCACAATGAACAACGCAATCTCCTTGGGGACTCCAAAACCTGAGCCATTAACAGACTCAGGCAATATCAGCCACAGACCAAAAATTGCCGAAATAAACCCAATCAGCAACATCATGGTAATCATCGCAAAACTGATGATAGGATTACCAATATTAGGAGAAACCTGTTCAGTCCGAATATTATGCATTCCAAACCAGCTAAAAAATGCCAGCGGAATTAAAAACAGCAGCCAGATAAAACCCGCATTTTGAATCCAGGTTTCAGTGCCAGCCGGAATTTTTCCAATTAATGTTCCTGATGGCGCTTGCAAAATCATTGGATCGCCGCCTAACGCGCCAAATATACCGTAAGTCATTGCCAGTGGAATCAGAACTTGCATGGTGGTGACGCCAAAATTTCCCAAACCTGCATTTAGACCTAATGCCAACCCCTGAACTTTTTTGGGAAAGAAAAAACTGATATTCGACATGGATGAAGCAAAATTACCCCCGCCAATTCCTGACAGCAGCGCCAAAACCTGAAAAATCCAGAATGGCGTACTTTTATCTTGCAGCGCGAGACCCGTCCCTAAAGCGGGAATTATTAACAGGGTAGTAGTGAAAAATATTGTATTGCGCCCACCACAAAGCCGAATAAAAAAACTACTGGGAATACGCAATGTCGCCCCCGTTAAACCGGCAATCGACATCAGAGTAAATAACTGCGATTTCTCGTACGGAAAACCAAGATTCAGCATTTGTACCGTAATAATGCCCCAATATAACCAGATAGCAAATCCGCACAGCAAACTCGGTATTGAAATCCACAAATTACGGTTAGCGATATATTTTCCTTCCAACTCCCAAAAATCAGAGTCTTCTACATCCCACTTATGAATATCGGCCATTATTTTTCTCCAAAAAGAATATTTTTCCTGTCTCAAGGCAGCTGCGAAAATGGAAAAATCATTAAAATATTTATTAATATATTATAGTGCTCTTAAGCACAAAAAAACATCTAAATATCCTAAATTTGTTTTCATAAGCCATTGAAATAACATACTAATTTAGTATGTTATTGGAGTCAATTAGCGTGCTTTTTAAGAGTATAATGCCGTAACAATTTTATTTCATTGCACTATTTCGATGCGCACTTCCATTTTCACGCACTAAAATGCACCAGTAATAACGTTTGTAAACCCCCCCTCTCATTAACTAAATATTAGAATCCTTTAAAACCAATACTCACAAAAATTGTGTTGTTTCTGGCAGGGTAATTGCTTGTTATAGAATTCGAGTGGCCAGAGAACTACATAATTCTTACCCTGTTACTTAATTAATGCCCCTTTTTGATGGAGTTAACGGTTTTCTGGATCACTCAACAAACTCAATATTAATTTTAATGGAAAGCGCTGAAATTAGTTTCCGCTGGTTTTTCTCCCTGACATTTCCATAAAAAATATAAGCGTCTAATTTTTAAAGAGAGAAAAGTATTATGTCTTATTTAGAACCCACAGAATTTGTTACCAAAATGGTTGACGCCGGTGAATCCAAGATTTACATGTCAACAAAAGATACTTTGATTCGAGCTTTTATGGCAGGCGCAACATTAGCGTTAGCGGCAGTTTTTGCTGTTACCGTGGCTGTCAAATCAGGATCACCTATCTTAGGCGCCGTGCTTTTCCCCGTTGGTTTCATTATGTTATATCTAATGAAATTCGATTTATTAACTGGCGTTTTCACCCTGGTACCACTAGCTGTTTTTGACAAAAGACCGGGCGCAACAATTGGCCAGGTATTTAGAAACTGGGGGCTAGTCTTTACTGGCAACTTCGCCGGGGCCCTAGCCGTTGCCTTTATGATTTCATTTATTTTAACTTATGGCTACCAGGTAGACGGCGGAGTTATTGCGGAAAAAGTCGGGAAAATCGGAGAGACCAGAACCTTAGGTTATAAAGAATTCGGCATAGGCGGTTGGTTTACGATTTTTATCCGCGGGATGCTGTGCAACTGGATGGTGTCAATGGGCGTTGTTGGCGCCATGATTTCCACTTCTGCAACTGGGAAAATGGCTGCCATGTGGATGCCCATCATGCTGTTTTTCTTTATGGGCTTTGAACACTCTATTGTTAATATGTTTTTATTCCCATTCTCCATGATTATGGGCGGCGGCTTTACTATAGCGGACTATCTAATCTGGAACGAACTACCAACAGTACTGGGGAACCTAATTGGTGGACTGGTTTTTGTGGGACTGCCTTTATATTATACTCATGTCAGGATGTGTCCCGAACGTAATTTATAAAAGCTCCGTAGCTAAAAACAAAGCCTCTAACAAAATTACCTGGAGGCTTTTTTTATGTCCCAGCCAAATCAATTATCAATATCTGCCGGACAACATTCCGACAAAGGCCGCAAAACAATCAATCAGGATTTTCATGGCATTTACATCCCTGAAGAACCACAACTAACCTCAAAAGGAATCGCAATTGCCTTGGCTGATGGCATCAGCAGCAGTAACGTAGGACACATAGCCAGTAAAGCGGCAGTCACAGGATTTCTGGAGGATTATTATTGCACCTCTGAAACCTGGTCGGTTAAAAAATCTGTACTGAAGATATTATCGGCAACCAACTCCTGGTTATATTCACAAACCCAGCAGGGACGTTACCGTTTTGAAAAAGACAAAGGCTATGTTTGCACTTTAAGCGCCATGATTCTTAAATCGACGATGGCGCATCTTTTTCATTTAGGTGATGCAAGAATCTATAGATTATGCGGCAATGACCTGGAACAATTAACCAACGATCATCGCTTATGGGTATCGCAGGACAAAAGCTACCTTAGCCGAGCAATGGGCATTAACCCCCATCTTGAAATTGATTACAAAACTCTGCAAGTCAATAAAGGAGATGTCTTTCTGCTAACAACGGATGGCGTTTATGAATTCATTGAAACCAAGTTCATTGTAAAAACCCTGCAAAACCTGACTGATGACCTGGATCTGGCGGCTAAAACCATCATCGAAAAAGCTTACCAGCAAGGCAGCAATGATAACCTCACCGCTCAGATTATCAGAATTGACACATTACCCAGTCAAAATATCGATGACATTCACCAACAAATAACCGAATTATCATTTCCTCCCATTCTGGAACCAAGATCGGTTTTTGAAGGCTACAAAATTACAAGGAAGTTGCATGCAAGCAGTCGCAGTCATGTCTATCTTGCATTAGATGCTCAAGACAAGCAGGTAGTGATCAAAACCCCATCAATTGGCCTACAGAATGATCCAGCCTATTTAGAAAGATTCTTGATGGAAGAATGGATCGCCAGACGCATCAAAAGTCCTCACGTATTAAAGCCATACGCCCAAAACCGGCAACGCAATTTTATCTATCTGGTTAGCGAATATATTGAAGGGCAAACCCTATCGCAATGGATGACAGATAACCCCAAACCTTCGCTGGAAACGGTCAGAGGAATCGTTGAACAAATCGCTAAAGGTCTACGGGCCTTTCACCGCCTTGAAATGCTGCATCAGGATCTAAGGCCCGACAACATCATGATCGATCAATTTGGCACAGTGAAAATTATTGATTTTGGCTCAACAAAAGTTGCTGGCGTCACCGAAATTTCATCCCCGATAAAACAAGAAAATATTCTGGGCACCGCTCAATATACCGCACCAGAATATCTGCTTGGAGATACGGGCTCGACACGCTCTGATCTTTATTCTCTAGGCGTCATCACTTATCAAATGCTGACCGGGGATTTACCCTATGGAGCGGAAGTTGCAAAAACTAAAACCAAATCTGCACAACGAAAATTAAAATACCGGCCTGTTGCCAACAAAATTCACAATATTCCAATATGGATAGACAGCGCCATCAAAAAAGCAGTACACCCAGATCCATTCAAACGCTACCAGGACTTATCAGAGTTTATCTATGACCTACGCCACCCTAACAAGGAATTTCTAAGAAAAACGCGACCTCCCATTCTGGAACGCGATCCGGTAATATTCTGGAAAGGTCTCGCTTTAATTCAGCTCATTATCATCATTGCATTGCTAGTAAAATGACTATATTCAACTGGCTGTACCCAATCCATCGGGCGGCGTTTTAATCAACCAACCCACAATCACTCCAGCAACCGTCATTTCAATAAAAGCGCCGAAAAACCAGCTCAGCGAAAGACTAAAAGGAATCGGCATATAGGTATAGGAACCAAACCCCATTGAAACACCGGAAATAATCCCGAAAACAACACCGTACTTAACCCCTGTTGCGAGTGATTTTGGTTTTATCAAGTAACTATATAAATAGACGAAACAAACACTGATAACAAATGTAACTAAAGACATTAGCCCCATTTTCATCTCATTCTCAGGGCGCCAAAGGCTAGCCGTTTCTCGATAAACCGAGTCAAGCAATACCCCATGAATGATGAAATCCAGAACTGACCAGCAAATAAACACTGCGATAACGGCCCATGATAATTGTTTTATCATTTTCCACCTCTTTTTGTTCTTATAAAGAGATCATCATGTTCTTTAGATAATGATGTGTCAATGATTAGCCAATATCATGTTCGCGTAGCATTCAAATAGTGCCAAAAAGTGTTGTTAACACATTAATTCAATTCACGAGCACAAAAAGAGGTGACAACAACTAATGAGAATTAGGAATGATATTTGTCAAACTTTTATCTAATTTCCGCCAACTCATCAAAATCGTGATGATCTGGAAATGGATAGATTAAATATTCGTTCGTATTCTTTATATGAAATTTCCTAAAAAACATCGGATGAATCACGCAATATTCATCATGGGGCAAATATAAACGTGTTCGCAAAGCATATTCAAAATCAGCCTCAACAATTTTTGTTCGCTCATCAAAACGCCTTACTTTTCCTACGATACCTAATTCAGCAATTAATCTTTTAAACCGGTCAGGTGAATATGTTCCACTAGGCCAAGCCGATGCGGTTTTGTGAGCAATCCGATCTAATTCTTTACCCATAAAAAAACAAGGCATACTTGTCAAAGCATCTAAAATATAGCCTATATTTTCATAAATTTTGGCGTACGAACTGATTACTTCATCAGCTAATTCTAACTCTACATTTCTGGTTTGAAGAACTAAATCCTCATTTTTAAAGTAGGGAAAATTTCCTTCGGAAATTGCTTTATCAGCAATATAATTGCATAACACCACAAATTGACGCGGTCTTAATTGTGTATGCCTTAACAAATAAGGAAAAGTACATTCTTCCATTTTTGCGCGATTAACAATTCGTTTGCCAAAAAAAGGTTGCCAAACACTTGAATGAACTTCCGTAAATGAAGTCCAATCAACTCTTGACGGCAACTCTACATGTGTTAACTTATGATGTTTAATATATTTAAATAACCGCCAAGAAGTTAGTCTAACAAGATCCCTCGGGCGCCAACATAAATACAGAGGTTTACGAAAAAACTTGGTTACATTGGTAATCCATTGTTCTTTCAAACTGGGGACAACTTCTCCTGATAAAAACACTTTCAGATGCAATCCTTTTGCAGCGTGAGCAATATTAAATTGTGAAGCAAACTGCACAAGGGCGGACGTTGCCGCCATAAAGAAATCACTATTGACGTCATATCTCTCTAAAGAATCCATCGCTATAATCAACGGCTTTTCAGGACTGATTTCTAAGACTGCAATTTGAGCCGATTTAAAGGCTTTATCTTTGAAATAATTTTCAACAGACGTCGCAAAATCAACCGCTTCTTTATTTATAAATTTGTCGAGAAACGAATGTAGCGCTAATTGAATGAAGTGTGCAGGACTATTGACATCATTATCGGCAGATAAGGCAACCGCATTGATCGAGGTAGCATCTTCCTTGTAGTGATTAAAAATAATATTCCAAAACACATATTCCCAAACACATAACATTTTATGGGTAAGAATATCGACACTAGTTGTGGTATCAGAGGTTATGCGCGAAAGCACATCTGTGTACACTTGAGGTTCATTTACATCAATGCATGATGAATTTTGTATCTTTTCTTGAAATTCAAAAAAATTTGCTAATGACGTTTTACCAGCACCTCTTCGTCCCACGATAATATAAGTGTGATCATCTATGGCAGTTTTAAGAACCTGTTCAAGATCTGACATTAATAGTATCATTTAACAATTTGAAAGATGAAAGATGAACGATGGAAGATAAAAGATACCCGAGTGATATAAGTCGAGAACAATTTGAAAAGATTCAACC
>JALSJK010000042.1 GCA_026989395.1 Methylomonas sp. | reverse complement strand
CCCAGACCTGCAGAAAAATGCCCGCCTGACTGGCTCACCGTATGGGTCAGGAAATTCCGAAGCTCCTTGGCCAGTGGCTCAAGTTGGGATTTCTTGAGCCGGCGAAGATCGGCCGGGGTGTTGATTTGGTTTAATAATTTAAGGTCGGGCGGCATTTTCATTTTAATAAAGGGGTTCTTGGTAGAACATCAGGATAAGGCCAATTTGGAACAAGGCAAAAACAGAGATAAAGCCGGCAATTTGTTTTCCTTGGCCATCCAATTTTAATTCCAGCCAGCGGCCAATAGCTAAAATTAATGCAAAAACTCCCATTAAAGTATGTCCAACTTGAATCAGAAATGCGGTTTTTGCCTGAAATCCAACATGGGAATGAGTTAATAGCATCAGTCCGCCAAAAGCGGCAAGAACGGGGAAAAAATAGGGGAGTTTGCTATCAGGGTCTTTGGTTAGTCGGGCTTTTAGTTCATAATAACCAAGAACCAGCACCAAGGTGGTGGCTATTCGGTGTTGCAGAACCTCACCGTTACTAAAGGTGCTTTCCCAAAAACCGATTGGTCCCAATGGCCAGGTTTCTGCGTCACTACGAAAAAACAAGAAAATACCCAAACCGATAAAGCCTAGCGGCCAATAACGTGCCCATTCAAATCCTTTTCTATAAGACAACATGGCAAACAGACTCATGATGGTTAGAAAAATTCCGGCAATATTGTGATTATAATCTGACCACGCAGTTGCAGCCTCGGATGGGGTCTGGCCGACAATAGCAACGCGTCCTGCTTCTCCGGCAATTAGTGCTTCGTGGCTGGGAGAGGTCATTCTGGGAATGCGGGGCGTAAAAGTGTGTAATACTTCCTGCCAGCTTGCTGTTAAATTTGGAATATCTATGGCAGGAGGCTGTGAGGCCAGGCTGGCTGCGGTGAATAGCAGGGTAATAAGAACAAAGGTTTCTGCCTCTACATAATATGGCACTCTATTCTTGACGAAAAATGAGTTGCCAGTTTGAAAATATTCGAGTGTTGCCTTGCGGTTTAACCAGGCAAAACCAAGCGCCATTGCCAGTAAAATGATTTTAACCATTAACAGGTTACCGTAGCCGGTTCCGATAAAGCCATTCCAGGTATCAATATAATTAAGCCCCAGCATTACGCCAGTCAATATAATCAGACCAACAGCATAGATTCCGGCTAAAGAAAAGCGCTTGAGTAAATCAGGCCATAGTGTTTCAGCAACTTTATTTTGTAGGCCAAGACGCCATAAATTAACCAGCTGAAAAACACTGCCAATCCAGGCGGCAGCAGCAATTTGGTGTAAAACTGTTAGTGCCATCAATAAAGCAGTATTCTCAAAACGGCTGGCGCCATGAACCAGCCAGGCACCAGAAATAACCAGTGGTATTGCCCAATATAAAGCGGTTTGCCAATGGTATCTGGAATACGGGCTGTTTTGCAGATATTTATAAGTATAAAGCGCCAGAAACAGCGCGATTATCGAGCGTATAATTCCAGCAATAAATTGATTGGTAGAGGCAAATTCGGGGAAAGGCCATTTGTCAAGGATGGCGGTCATGAGCCAAACTTTCAGAATAATTTTGAATAGCTGAATTGCGGCAAGGGAAAACCCGCCAATGTAAATGATTTTGATGGTTGACTGGATGAGCGATTCATTAATGAGTCGTCTGTCGGCATTCCACGGCTTCACAATCAGCATTACCCAAAACAGGCCGCCGATGGTCATTGCGTAGCAAGTTAGATCAACGCCACCGACTAATGAATCCAGAAAATCAGCTATTCCTTCCATCAGTTTACCTAGGGTATAACGATAAATCGGATAATATCTTCAGTTAAATGGCCATCAGCTGCAAATATTTTAAATCGCAATGCATATTCGCCAGGGTCAAGAGCAGGTAGATTTATCACAACCTGACCGGGTTTTCCGCCCTTGGAAAATTTAACGGGTTCATGAATGTCCCCGGCTTTAACCAGAAAAATTTTGGATAAACCAACTTCGATTTTGGAATTAAAATCCAGGGTTACTGAGGTCGGTCTGCCAGAATGGACGGGTTCGATTTCCAGTGAATGTTTAGTGACTACGGCATGGGCAGATGATTGTTCAATATGACTCAATGCCAATATACTGATAAAAATCAATGATAAAAAATTTCGCTTGAACATAGATAGTGCCTTGTTAATTTCTTTTTTTTGATTTTAGGGCATGACTGGCCAGGTTTTTTCCCAAATCCCAAATGGAGCCGGGAACCTGGTGGCAGTCTGCAATCGTTTTGTCAAAAGCTGAAATGATCCAATCCTGGTCTTTTTGGCCTAAATTTAAAGGCGGTAACAGCTTGACAACATTCATGCCGTGACCTGCAACCTGACTCAAAATACGGTGTTCTTTAAATAGTGGAATAGTTACCATTTGACAGAACAAACCCTTATTGGCTGCTTCCAACATGCTCCAAGCCGCTTTTAGGGAAAGACTTTTAGGAGGGCCAAATTCAATGGCGATCATTAGGCCTTTGCCGCGGACTTCTTTTAGAAATTCATAACGATCAATCATGGCAGTTAGATTTTCGATAATTTCATTGCCGACATTAGCGCTATTTTCTACTAATTGTTCGTCTTCAATAACCTGTATTGTGGCTAATCCGGCAGCCATTGCCATGTTGTTTTTTGAAAATGTCGAGCCATGAACAACAGCTCTATCCATACGATTAAAAACGGTATCCATGATTTTGTGGGTCATGGCAACAGCTCCGACTGGAATAAAACCACCGGAAAGGGCTTTAGCCATCAAAATCATATCCGGATTAACCTGCCAATGGTCAATTGCCCAGAATTTTCCGGTTCGGCCAATACCCGTTTGAATTTCATCGGCAACAAACAAGGCGCCGTATTTTTTACAAAGCCGCTCAACCTCAGGAAGGTAGTTATCGTCAGGAAGATTTACCCCTTTGCCTTGAATGGGTTCGACAATAAAAGCGGCAACATCGTTGCCTGACAAGGCTTTTTCCAGTGCGTCCAAGTCATTAAACGGGATTGCCTGGCATTGTGGCAGTAGTGGCCCAAAACCTTCACGGAATATTTCTTCACCATTTAATGATAATGCGCCTAGTGTCAAGCCGTGGAAACTGTGTTCGCAGTGAACAATTTTTTGCCGTTTTGTTGTATAGCGGGCAAACTTGATTGCAGCTTCTACCGCCTCGGCGCCAGAGTTGGCAAAAAAGATTTTATCCAGATTGTCGGGGGTGGTTTGCAGGATTTTTTCGGCTAGTAAACCGCTCAACAATGAAACATCCATTTGCACCAGGTTTGGAAGATCCAGAGTCAGGGTTTCCTTGAGGGCATTAACAACCGTTGGGTGATTTCGGCCAATGGCAAAAACGCCAAAACCACTCAGTAAATCCAGATATTCATTGTCATCTTGATCATAAAGATATTGTCCCTTGGCTTTTTTATAATTACGGTCATAACCAATGGTTTTTAAAACCCTGACCATCTGGTTGTTGAGGTGTTTTTCGTGCAATTCAAATTTGTCATTATTGCGATTAGCAAGCAGTTCAGCAATACTGAAAGACATACTCAGGCTCTCCTTGAGGTAAAAGCGGGTAGAACGATTAATGTACAAACCAAGGTAAATATTATACCGACAGATAGCAACAAGCCCATGCTTGATATGCCCCTATGAGTTGTGAAAGCAAGACTGGTAAAACTGACTAATGTGGTCAGGGAGCTGAAAAACACGCCTTTAGCCGTGCTGGTTTGCAGCAGGAGATGGTGGTCTTTTTTGCTGGTATGTAATCTGTGCATAATATGAATGCCGCTGTCAACGCCCATGCCCATCAGTAAAGGTAAAGCGATGATGTTGGCAAAATTGAATGGATTATTGAGCAAGACATTGACCGCCGCAGTTAATAAACTTGCCAGTATTAATGGCCAGATAACGAGCAATGCATTTTTGAAGCTGCGCATGACAATTAATAAAATCAGGGTAATTACAATCAGTGCTCCGGAAAAGGCTTGAATGAAGGCTTTAACAACTGCCTTGCCAGATTCCAGGTCGCCAATAGGAAGGCCAGTGACGCTGTCATCAATTTTTTGTACGGCTTTGGCAAATGCCTTTAGATTTTCTGGAAGAGTTAAATCCAGTTCAGGCTCAATAACAATTTTATAAATGCCCGATTTACTGACCCAGTTACGTTTAATGTAATCAGGAATGTCTTTCAGGCTGAAGCGGTAAGCTTTCAAGCTGGTATCTAAGCGTTGCATCGTGTGGGGCAGTAATCCCAGAATGCTCTCGGCCAGCTGTTGATAACGTGTTTCAGAGTTGTCTAGCTTATCAGCTGATTCGATAAATGCCTGAATATTGGTCTGTAGCCGTTGTAATAATTCAGGTGAGGCAACTTTGGTATCTGCATTTAATGCGATAGAGATTTTTTTGTCTAAATCAAACAGTGCTTGACGGTTTTGGGCATGATCAATAGGGCGATTAAACTGACCGAGTTGAGTGCCCAAGACCATATCCAGATCTTCAATTATTTCCAGTTTTTCATCCTGGTCGTTGGCAACAAAACTGGTAATCAGGATGGACTTGTCTACTTCCGGGAGTTTTTCAACTTGCTGGGCAAGTTGCTCTGCGCTTTTTAGATCGTTTCTAAGGGCAATTAACGCAAATGGCGAATCAGTCTTTGATTTTAATAAGGCATTAAAAGTGGCAACCGATTCGCTATTTGGATCTCTCAGGTTTACAGGGTTTGAATCGAATTGTAATTTAGTTAATAAAAAACAGGCGCCGATGGCAAGCAGGAAAGAAATAATACGGATTTTAACAGGGTGTTTAAATGGAAAAAGATGGATAAACTCAGGTATCTTCCTGCTCTTGCCCGGCTTTGATAATTTACTTGGGCAGATTTTTAACAACGCAGGCAAGACAGTGATGGATACCAGAAATCCAATAAACATTCCGCCGCCGGAAATGAATCCTAATTCAGAGACGCCGGCATAGTCAGTTGGGACAAATGCCAGAAAACCAATTGAGGTTGTCAGGGCGCAAAGAAATAAAGAAAACCCGATACTTTTTATGCTGGCTTTAATGGCCTCGATATTATTATGTCCGTGTTTTTTGCATTCTTGGTAACGGAGACAAATATGAATGGCAAAATCAACAGCTAGACCAATGAAAATGACAGCAAATGCGACTGAAAGAACATTCAAATGGCCAACAGCATAAGCGGCAAAACCCGCAGTTAAAATCAGACCGGTTATCAGGGTAATGAAAGTATCAATCATTAATTTGATTGACCCCAAGCCAATATATAGGGTGATACATACCAACAATAGGGATATCAGACCTGCAACCGTCGTATCTTCAGTCAGGCTTTTCATTTCTTCCTGCTCAAGTACTTTTTCACCGGTGAGGCGGATTCTTACACCTGGGTTTTTTGCCTGAATATTGTGTGCTATTACTCGAGCGGCAGTTACTGCTTGTTCTGCTGGAAGCAGCTGGCTAAAATCCAGTTTCGGTTTGGCGCTAACCAGCATGCGCCGCATATCACGGTCGCCAGGAGATTTAATGGATAACAGATTTTGCCATGAAAGATAATGATTGTTCTGGTTTTTTATTTTGACTAATGCTGTATCAATTTCTGTTAGCAGAGGCTCAAGATCAATTGGAAGCTTATCCCCTTTTTTATTTTCAAGCGGGTAGCCAATGATTTCAAGCAGACCCTTCAAGCTAAAATCTTCAGCAAGATGTCCAATAAACGGTTGTGCTTCACTGAGTCTGGAGGACAGTTCTTCTAGCTCGTCAATCTCAAGGTACAGTAAACCTTGCTGCCTGAAAAAGGGGTTATCACCCGGAATATATATATAGTTAAATAATTTGCTCTGTAATTGTAATTGTTGAGCAACTTGGTTTGCTGCTATTGCAGTTTGTTCTGGTGTTTGAGATTCAACTAAAAATAAAATGGCGGAGGCATCTTGTGGAAAAGCTTCTTCCCATTTGAACCGGTTTTGCTGGAAAGGCAAATCAGGTGAAAGTAATTCAGAGGTGTCAGTATTAATGCCAAGATGGTTGCTGGTGTAGTACAAACTGAATCCTGACAAGGATGCAAAGAAAATGAGTACCAGCCATGCGAAACGGACAGTCCAGTTGCTCCACCAGCAAAAGAATGAATCGGCCAGCGATGAATGTTGATTTTTCATAGGCTAGATTGTGTTAGTTGCTGCAGAAAAATTGCTGATATCCTTGATTTTTTTTGCTATAGATTTGAGTTTTTTCTGGGCAGTTTGGAAGTGTAATCCTAATTTTATCAGGCCAAATATTTGAAGTGGATTGGCGGCAATATACAGGGCTAGTTCTTTTTTGTTAATTTGGCCCGCCTCATTCATGCTTTTTGTTATCGCAGCAGGTAAATGCATTTTTGCTGAATCAGCAATCACCCGTATAACCAGATATGGAATCTGCTTTTGTTCGGCTATTTTTGCTATTGCGATACTTTCCATATCTAAAGCAATGGCCCCTGTTGTTTTGTGAAGTGCTGTTTTTTTCTGGACCGAAGAAACTATGGTGTTGCTTTCACAAAGCGGGCTTGAATGAATGGGGTGCAGTTCAGCAAGTAAGGAAGCTGTTTGTTGCTGCCATTCGGCATCGACATGGTAATGCTGTTGGTTTTCTGCAATCAGCCGTTTAGGCAAACATAAATCGCCTGTTATCAGGGTGTTATCAAGCCCTGCTGCACAGCCCCAGCTGATTAATTTGCAACAGCCTTTATCAATAAGCTTTTGCGCGGCTTTTTTTGCATTTTCTGGTCCCGTTCCAGCATGAGTGGCGATAAGATCATCAGTCAGAAATTCACACTCACCAAGTGAAATTTTTTTTTTGGTCAGGGAGCTGAGTTCTTCGGGTAAGGCAACAATTATTCCAGTGATCACGTTTTGTTTAACTCATTTCGGTATCGAGCCAGCGCCCATAATGGAAAGAACAGATTGTAACCATGATAAATCAAATAGAAAACTTTAGGGAAGCCGGGTGCAGTAAACCAGTCATCTTTCCACGAGCCATCTTGTAGTTGATGACGTAACAGATATTGAATACCGGCTTTTACTTCAGAACTGTCTTTTTCTCCGGCAGCCAGTAAGGCTAAAACAGCCCAGGCAGTTTGAAATGCGGTGCTGGTATGGAATTGGCCACGGGTTTTTGTGTCATGATAGCTTTCATTGCCTTCACCCCATCCGCCATCTTCATGCTGAACGCTTTTTAACCATTGAGCAGCTTTGGTGTACATAGGGTCATTTTTTGGCAAGTCAGTCTGTTCAAGTCCCATCAATACTGACCAGGTGCCATAGACATAGTTAGTTCCCCAGCGACCAAACCAGGAGCCGTCAGCTTCCTGTTCATTTCGCAGATATTCGATTGAGCGTGCAATTGCGACCCGATTAGCCGGCATATCTTTCAGGGTTTTAGACATCAGCATTAGACAGCGGGCTGAAACATCAGCTGTCGGGGGGTCTAGCAGTGCGCCATGATCTGCAAATGGAATTTCATTCAGGTAATAACAGGTATTATCAGCATCAAATGCGCCGTGCCCACCGTTTTGAGATTGCATGCCAACGACCCAGTTAGTCGCTCTCTGGACTGATTTTTTAAGGTCAGGATAGCCAGAGTCGGCCATCGCAAAAGCTACGACTGCGGTATCGTCCACATCAGGATAATGTGGGTTTTCAAATTCAAATGCCCAGCCGCCGCCTGCAAGATCAGGTTTTTGAATGCGCCAGTCGCCCGGCTCATCAGATAATTGTTTGCTTTTGAACCAATTATAAGCGCGGGTCAAGGCTGGCTTGTTTTTGTTTTTATCGGCTTCTTGCAGGGCCAGTGCAGCAAGGGATGTGTCCCAGATTGGAGACAGGCAAGGCTGGCAATATGCATCTTGATTTCGAGTTACCAGCATCTTGTCAATGGCTTTTTTGGCGGTCTGCACTTTTGGGTCATCTTTTGAATAGCCCAGCAACAATAAGGCCTCATAAGCGTTGACCATTGCAGGAAAAATGGCGCCTAATCCGTCTTCACCATTTAAACGTTCTATAAACCAGTCTTCGGCCAGTTTAATGGCTTTGTTTCTGGTCTTTTGAGAAATAAGTGGTTCTGTTATTCGACCAAGTTTATCAAGCCCCAGAAATAGTTTGTTAAGCCAGCCTCTTTTTGGAAAATAATGTTTTTCCTTGTCTGGATGCGTAATGAACAGTTCCAGGATGTCAATGTTTTGGGGGTTGCGAGCTTTGGCTTTTAAAGTGCAAAGGATGAACAAGGGAACCATAACCACTCTGGACCAGTAGGAGACTTTATCAAGATGGAACGGAAACCATTTCGGTAATAACATGATTTCAACGGGTATATACGGTACTGCACGCCAGGGGACTTGTTCAAATGTAGCTAAGGCGATTCGGGTAAAAACATTTGCTTTTGCCGCTCCCCCCTGGCTTAAAATGAACTTCCTTAATTTAGCCATATGTGGCTGATCTGGGGTGTCGCCAGCCAACTTTAATGCATAGTAAACTTTTACGCTGCAGCTGATATCGCCTGATCCGCCTGTAAATAGCGGGTAACTACCGTCTTCTGTTTGGCGGGCTCTAAGGTAAACGGCCATTTTGTTTTGCAGGTTTATGTCAATATCACCGATGTAATGCATCATCATGATGTATTCAGCAGTAATTGTGCAATCCGCTTCCAGTTCAAACCACCAGTATCCTTCGTCATGTTGCAGATTCAGGAGTTTCTGTTGGCTGCTGTTGATTGCATTTTCTAGGTTTGAAGGGGTAATCGTTGTTGGCGATTCCTGAATGTCGCCATAATTCAATTCATTAAAAGATTCTTTGAACATAAAATGCTTCCTTAATGGCTAAAGTTTGCTTGGTTGAGGAGTATATTGCCAGCCAGGCGTGACTACGCCACGGCTCATGATATTAAAAAGCATGGTGAGCAATGTATTATTTTTTACGCAAACCCTAGTGGCAAAAATTGTTGCCTTAACGCTATTGCGAGTAATTTTTACTTGTTGTGAATCGGTAAAGCCAAGATTGTTTTTTATTTTTTTCAGGGTCAAAACAGCCATGCCAAGCGCCCAAAAGCAAAAATTCCTGATTCCGGTTTCGTGGCTAGGAATTAATAAGGTGTATGTCAGTGCGTCTTTCAGATGGTTATGAGCAATATTAATAAGATGTTCCAATCCTTGTTGAAATTCTGGTGTGGTTTGTTTTTGTTGAAGATTGGCTAGATCAAAACTAGTTTCATCAAAAATTTCCTGGGGCAACCAGCAAACACCTCTTTTTGCATCGTCCCAAATATCTTTTAGAATATTAGTCATTTGCAGGCCTTGGCCGAATGATACCGACAGATCCAGTAATTGTTCCCGGTGTTGGGCAATTTCCGGTGAATAATGACAAAATAATTTAGCGAGCATTTCGCCAACGCAGCCAGCGACATAGTAGCAATAGTCATTCATTTCGGACATTGTTGCCAGGCCGCTTTGCAAATCATGAGCTTGATAAATTGGCATGCCCTTGGCCATGGTTTCCACGCAGTCTGCCAGTGCCTTTATTTGCGGTGTTTCAAAAGAGTGGGTTATGGAAATAACACGGGGAATCAGGTGAATCAGGCTGTGTTCAGCAGGAATGGTTTGCTCTGATAAAAGTGGTGCGAGACGTTCGGCAAAATTTTCAGCGTTGTTGCCGGTTTTTACGACATTAATAAATTCAGTGCAAAAGATTTTTTTTTGTTCGGGTGTTAGTGATACTTCATCTTCAATTGTATCAACGATACGGCAGAGTAAGTAGGCATTGGCAACTGGCGCATATAAGCCTTTTGGTAATTGTGGAATGGTTAATGCAAAGGTTCTGGAAACTCCCTCAAGCAGAATATCCTGCAACTCATTGTCTGGCAACGCAAGCAATCTTTTTGTGTCAAATTTGGAATCAGGAGTTCCGTTCATATTTATTTACAGTCGCTTGTTAGGGTTCGTTTTCAAAGGCAATAATTATAAACAGTTTGTTGGCTGTTTTCAAAAAATGTTGTTTTTTTGCAAAGCAAGAAAAATATTGTTCCTTTGTGTTGAGTAGAAAATGAATGTTCATTAAAAACTTAGCATTAGAATAAAAATATAGAATATATCTTGAGCGGATGTTAATTATTTTAGGTACAATTTTTTTATATTGTTGTTTATGGGCAATTCTGGCTGAAATCTTTGTGAAAATGCCACATGTAAGCAGCTAAAAATTATAAGTTCTAATCAGCAAAACTGGCTTTCTAGGCTAAAAAATAGTATCCTTTAATAATAATAACTAACTGTATTTTATACGATGTATATAAAAACAGTTTATAAAATAAATGTAAGAAGTAATGGTTTATGGCGAATTTTTTTGTTGTAAAACAGCAACTGGGCTGGTGTTTTTGATCTCTGGTTAAGCATTAACGGGGCAATGGTTGGGGTTAAAAGACGTTAAGTTTTAGTAAGGCCTGTTTTTAGTTTCATTGGTTTTTATCCACTTCCGATAATTGGATAGTGCGGTAGCCAACGCATAAATTTAAGTTTTGGAGAATTTATTCATGAGTGTACCTTTACGTCAGCAAATAGCAGTGGGTCGTTATTTGATTAAGCAAAAGCTGAAAGGCGTTAAACGATATCCATTGGTATTAATGTTAGAACCGCTTTTTCGTTGTAATTTAGCTTGTGCCGGGTGTGGGAAAATTGATTATCCTGATGAGATTCTCAATAAAAGATTATCTGTTACAGAGTGTTTACAAGCTGTAGATGAGTGCGATGCGCCAATGGTCTCAATTCCAGGCGGGGAGCCTTTGATTCATAAAGAAATGCCTGAAATTGTTGCAGGAATTATTGCCAGGAAAAAATTCGTATACCTTTGTACCAATGCGTTGCTTTTAAAAAAACGTATTGATGATTATCAGCCGTCCCCCTATCTGAACTTTTCCATTCATCTGGATGGTAATCAGGAGCGGCATGACGCTTCAGTTTGTCAGGAAGGCGTATTTGACAGGGCAGTGGAAGCAATCAAATTGGCTCTTTCAAAAGGATTTAGAGTGACAGTGAATTGCACTTTATTTCAGGGTGAAAGACCCCAGGAAGTAGCTGATTTTCTCGATTATGCAATGGAGCTGGGTGTCGAAGGTGTGACGATTGCTCCCGGTTTTAGCTATGAACATGCGCCTCAACAAGATGTCTTTATTCAAAGCAAGGATGTTAAAGAACTTTTCAGAGGAATTTTTAAATTTGGTAAAAACCGTAAATGGAAATTGAATCATTCCAGTTTGTACTTAGACTTTTTGGCTGGGAATCAAAGTTATAATTGTACTCCTTGGGGAAATCCGACCCGTAATATTTTTGGCTGGCAAAAACCATGTTATCTGCTTTCAGACGAAGGTTATGCAAATAGCTTTAAGGAGTTGCTGGACGAAACGCCTTGGGATAAATATGGTAATGCGGAAAATCCAAAATGTGCCAATTGTATGGCTCATTGCGGTTATGAAGCTACCGCCGTTGAAGATATGCTAGCGCATCCTTTGAAAGCACTGACTGTTGCTTTAAGGGGGCCAAAAACTTCAGGTGATATGGTGCCAGATCCGGTTCCACAATATATGGAAGAACCTCAAAAGCCAGCTTCAATTTCATCGATTCCGGTTCGCTCAGAATCTTAATGTTCGATGTTGAAACGGGTTTGGCTATCTTTTCAGCATTGCTATGGCTAATGACTTTGCTGTTGCCGTGGCAACCCTGGAGAACCAGAGAAGTGTTGGAGGTCAATGCTACTGATTCCTCGCTTGATTTAAGCAGTATTACAGTGGTTATTCCGGCACGAAATGAAGCCGACGTCATTGCAACTACTTTGGCGGCATTGACAAGACAAGGAAATGGTCTAAAGATAATTGTTGTCGATGATGATTCTGATGATGCTACGGTCAAAGTAGTAATTCGGTCAGGGATAAAAGGACTCGAGCTTATTCAGTCCGACCCACTGCCTAGGGATTGGACAGGAAAATTATGGGCACAGGAGCAAGGATTAAAAAAAGTTAATACGCCTTATGTATTGCTTTTGGATGCGGACATTGAATTGGTTCCTGGTACCATTCAAGCGGCTTTAAAAAAATTAAAGCAGGATAATTTGCAGTTCGTATCGTTAATGGCAAAACTGCAATTTTCGACGTTTTGGGAAAAGTTGCTCATGCCTGCATTTATTTATTTTTTCAAGATGATTTACCCCTTTCACTTATCTAATCAATCTGGGAATCGTGTAGCTGCCGCAGCAGGGGGGTTTATCCTCGTGGAAACTAAAATATTGAAGCAGATAGGCGGTATGTCAGTTATTAGGGATGCCATAATTGATGATTGCAGCTTAGCAAAAAAAATAAAATCCTCCGGTTATAAGGTCTGGACTGGATTGACTCATGCTGTTATCAGTCAAAGACCTTATTCGAATTTGAAAGATATTTGGCAAATGGTTGCCCGAACAGCTTTTACTCAGTTACATTATTCGGTCGGACTTTTAATGGTCTGTACACTGGTTTTGATTTTGGTGTATTGGGTGCCAATTGTTGGATTGGTTTTTTGGCAAGGAATGGCTTTTTGGCTAAGTGTGTTTTCGCTGGCAGCTATGGTTCTGGCATATTTGCCAACTTTGAAATTTTATAATTTACACCTTGGATGGGCATTGTTAATGCCTGTAACAGCAGCTTTTTATTTGCTGATGACCTGGAGCTCAGCAATCAGATATTGGAAAGGCGAGCGTTCACGCTGGAAAGGACGTGTTTATCAGAATGTGTAGTGAGCCGGGTTTATACAGAATGCTAAAAATTCAAATGCAAATAGATTATAAGTTTCGTTTAAACGATAAAACCATTGGGCGAGATTATGTTTTTAAAATATAAATATTTTTTTAGAGCTGTTTTTTTGTTAATTAGCGCTTCTGCAGTCTTGGCCGAAGATGGCGAACAAGAAATGTCTGCCAGGGAAGTTGTGGCAAATTTTCAAGCGCAATTACTAGAGACTATGAAAAATGGAAAAACATTGGGATTCGAGGGGCGCTACAAGAAATTAACCGAGCCTGTCATTAAAAGTCATGATTTAACTAAAATAGCCAGGATTGTTGTTGGTCGGGAATGGAAAAAATTAACTGATGAACAAAAACAAAAACTAGTGGATGTTTTTTCTCGATTAAGCATTGCTTCATATGCCCATAACTTTAAAGATTTTTCTGATGAGAAATTTGAAATTGTTTCTGAAGAGGAAACGCCCAGAGGGGGGGTGATTGTTCATACTTTATTGAAAATTCCAGGTGAAAAGGATGTAAAACTTGATTATCAAATGAAAAAGAAAGGCAATGAATGGCGAATCATCAATATCATTGCCAATGGTGTAAGTGACTTGGCATTAAAAAGATCAGAATACACTAGCATCTTAAAAAGAGAAGGTTTTGACGCGCTTTTAGAAAAAATTTCCGGTAAAATTAAACAGTATTCGACAAATAAAGAATAGTTTTAATTTTTATGACGAGTAAATTTCCAAGGTCGTTACATCTTTCTTTCTTTTTTAAATTAATTTTAGTTGCCGTGGCTTTTCAAATAGGAGGCTGCGCGACAACTTCTGTTCAAGAGCAGGGTGGCTTGGAAGCCCATGAAGTCAATGCTGCTGATCCCTACGAGGGATTTAATCGCACCATGTTCAACTTTAACGACAGCCTTGATTCGTACCTTTTTGAACCGATTGTTGATGGCTACAAATGGATTACTCCGGATATATTAGAAACGGGAGTATCGAACGTTTTCACAAACATGAAAGGTATAAGTGTTGTCATTAACGATATATTGCAAGGCAAGTTTAATCAAGGAGCGCAAGATACCGGTCGGTTTTTAATAAATTCAACAGTCGGAATAGGCGGGATTTTCGATATTGCGACCCACGCCGGATTAGAACAAAATGATGAGGATTTTGCTCAAACTCTCGCTGTTTGGGGTGTGCCCCGAGGCCCATATTTAGTATTGCCTGTTCTAGGACCTGCCACTGTCAGAGGAATTCCTGGGGCAGTTGTTGACACAGCTGCAAATCCTGTTTCATATCTTGGTTGGCCTGTTGCTGCTATGGCCGCACTCGAAAGAAGAGCCAGTGAAGATGGCTCATTACAGTTTATTGATGAAGCAGCAGTCGATCCTTATGTTTTCACCCGCGAAGCATTTATTCAGCATCGTGAATATTTGGCTGCAGATGGAAAGGTTGAATATGATGGCGATGATTTACTAGCAGACCTTGATGATCCGGAAGAAGATATTGATTTTTTTTCTGATGCCAGCACTTTGGGGACTCAGGATGGAACTCTAAATGAGGATAGTTCAATTGAGTCCGAAGCATCTGTCAAACCAGAAAATAACCGGATTCAACAAGGAGAAATACCTAATGAGCTGGAAGCTGGTAAAACGTCAGAAGCTGTAAGTCAGGAGCGACAAGAACAGTCCACCGAATTTGAAAAAGCCATGAGTTCCTTTAAAAAGGCCACAAAAAAGTATCGTCGAGCAGATATAGAATTAGAGCTTATAAAAAAGGTGTTCAAGAAACAAAATAATTTGCCCTCTGAAATTCTTGATCAATGATCTCCTCTTTGCTGAAAAAACGGACATTTTAACTTGGGTCAAACCGGACATTATTACTTTGCTCCTACAGGAACTGTTTTAATGTCGACTGGATAAAATCATACCGGGCTGCTTTATCTCTCCAGGAACACTAAAGACTATGGCTTGGACCCCGTCTAAAATGGTTTGTAATGCTTGGGTGTTTTTTAATTCTTTAAGATTCATGATGGCTTTCATTACTTAATCATGAACAGATTTTCGGATTCTGTCAGTTTAGACTCATTTTATATCGGAATGCGGGGTGCATTTCAGACTCATTTCGTATTAGAGAAGGCTTGAATATTATTTTTCAAGAATAATGTCACCATTGATTATTTTGCTGAGTGTATCAACATACAGTTTACCTTCAACGGCTTTTACTTTTTCCCGTAAAGTGTCCACGGTATCATTTTCGTCAACCAAGACTGTTTTTTGATTGAGCACCGGGCCTTGGTCATATTCATCGGTGACAATATGGACTGACGCGCCGGATTGTTTTTCATTATTGTCAATAACAGCCTGGTGAACACGATCGCCATACATGCCCTGGCCGCCATGATTCGGAAGTAATGAAGGGTGGATGTTCAGAATTCTGTTGCTGAATTTTTTCAGAGTGATTGGGCCCAGTTTTTTCATATAACCAGATAATACTAATAAATCGAGCTGGTATCGTTCCAGGATGGAGCAAATGGCGTGATCGAGCTGCTCAGGATCTGGGTGAGTTTTGGAGCTCAAGTGGTGACAATCAAGATGATATTGGGCCGCTACTTCAAATGCACTGGAATTTTTGTTATTGCCGATAAAAACAACGGCCTGTGCATTGAGACCTTGTTGAATTGCTTCCAGAATTGTTTTCATTCCAGAGCCGCCATGGGATGCCATAAATCCAAGAGTTAACATTTTTCGTTTTGTTCAAGATTATTGATCGGAATGATCGATGTCATTTTCATCAGATGATAATGAATTTCCGGGGATTACTTTTTCCTCTGCCGCCCATTCCCCAAGATCAATCAGTTTGCATCGCTCGCAGCAGAATGGCTTGAATTTTTCTGTCTCAATCCAGGCAACCTTTTTCCCGCAATTTGGGCATTTAACAATTTTTTCCGACATCAGAACAGGCAGCAGGTAAGTTGAAAGGGAATATCCTCAGTTGTTTGTACCGGTCGGGTTGCGTCGCTGGACGGGTTCATAAATCTGACCGAAAAACGGTGTTTGCCGCCGCTAATTTCCGCAAAGCAAGCTATAGATTTGTCAACACTGATTCTCAATAATTGGTAAGGTTGGCTTTGTTCCAGGCTTTGCTGATAAAAGCCCGCTTCAGCGAATTTTTCCCTGCTGGGGCTGCTGATGCGAATAAAATCAAGAATCAGGTCAATTGCCGTCCGAATGGTATTAAATGGTTTTGTCCAGCGGTCGATTTCCTGATATTGAGTTTGGATATCCTGCTGCAACCAGTAGTGAAACGCCGGGATGTCGAAAGAACAACTGCCGCCCGGGATAGCGCTGCGTTGAGCAATGGACTGAAATAAATCACTGCCCATTTCAGAAATGCCGATTTTACCGCTTTCTGAATATAGTTTTTTACTGATTTGGTCCAGTTCAGCCAGGATCTGATTCAGTTTATTTGAATCGACATTTTCATTACTGGCGATTAAGTTTAGCGTGGTGCTGTGTCTGTCCAATTCTTTCAGGATTTCAGATTTAAGGTCATTTCTGCTAAATATCATCATGATATCCAAAATCGTATCAATAGCAGCCCGTTTGTCCCAGATATTTTCTCCGGTTAAAAAATGATTAAGCTGTAAAAATAATTGCTCGATCCTGATGAATACTCGTATCCGTTCATTTAAAGGGAATTCGTAGGTGATAACGTTGTTCACAGATGGTAAATCCTGATCCTATGAAAATAAAAGTGGAGCTAAGTAACGTGCAAGAAATAACTTGAACAACTTATTTTAGGCACATTTCTTAAGGTTTAAAGCCGACCTTGATCAGGCCAGCGATAAATATAGATTGTGCAGTTTTTTGACCTGTTCTGCAAGTGCTTGTGTGTCGGCATCGTTGATGATGATATCATCCGCTGCTTGTCGTCTTTGTTCTCGGGGTACCTGACTGGCAATGATTGATTGTATTGTCTTGATATCAAGTTGATCGCGATTTTTTACCCGTTCTAACTGAACTTCTACTGGGCAGTCAATGACCAAAATTCGGTCAACAAAATCCTGCATTTGTGTTTCGAGAAGTAATGGAATGCTGAGAATACAATAGGGGCTGGAAAGCTGTTTTATTTGAGATTCCATTTCCGCAAAAACCAAAGGATGTAATATCTGCTCCAAAGTTTTTTTTTGTTCGGGATCGGAAAAAATAATTTCCTTAAGTTGTTTTCTATTTAAAGCCCCTTGGTCTGTCAGGATTTGTTGACCAAACTGCTCTGCAATGTCTTTTATTGCCGGTTTGCCCGGTTCAACAAGCTGGTGGGCGATAATATCTGCATCGATAATGGGGATTTCTAGATCAGAGAAAATTTTGCTTACAGTTGATTTTCCTGAGCCAATGCCGCCAGTCAGTCCGATTTTTAACATAGGATGACATTATAAACCAACTGCTCCAAGATAGAGTTGATTCATTTGTTCGCCCCATAATAATGCTAGCCATCCAGCGGCAGCGAGATAAGGACCAAAAGGGATGGGTTTTTGTCGGTCATGTTTTGCAAATATGACCATTGATGTACCAATGATTGCTCCAACCAGAGACGAAAGTAAAATAATCAGTGGCAGATATTGCCATCCCAGCCAGGCACCAAATAGCGCGAGGAGTTTAAAGTCGCCATAACCCATACCTTCTTTTCCTGTTACTATTTTAAATAGTTGAAATACTAACCACAAGCTGAGATAGCCGGCAATCGCTCCGATGATGCTGGAGTGACTGTCAGTAAAAAAACCAAAAAGACTTAAAAAAAGCCCCAGCCAAATCAATGGTAAGGTAATGGTGTCAGGCAGTAATTGATGGTCAAGATCTATGCCGCTTAAGGCAATAAGTGCCCAACTGAGAATTAATGCAAAAAAAGTCTCAACGCTGTATCCAAAATGCCAGGCTACAATCGCAGAAACTATGCCAGTAAAGAGTTCAACTAACGGATAGCGAATAGAAATAGGTGCTTGGCAGTAAGCGCATTTTCCACGCAAAAACAGATAGCTGAAGACAGGAATATTATGCTGTGGTTTGATCGTAGTATGGCAATGATTACATCGTGACCCTGGAAAACTTAGATTAAGCGATTCTTCTTCATCAATTCCATTTTTCGGGATTTCCAGATATTCGTAACATTCATTTCGCCAATTTCGCTGCATCATGATTGGGAGACGATAAATGACAACGTTTAAAAAACTGCCGACCATCAGGCCAACAGTTGTAATTATCGCGATAAAAACCCACAGATGCGTTTCAAAAATGTTAAGTAACTCCATTTATATTGTTGTTATTTTGTTGAAATGTTTATCTTTTTGACTCATTATCCAACAGCAGCGCCCATTTTGAAAATAGGCAAATACATCGCCACAATCAGCCCACCAACCAAGACTCCAAGTACTGCCATGATTAATGGTTCCATCAGGCTGCTTAAATTATCGACCAGGTTATCAACTTCTTCTTCATAAAAATCTGCAACTTTTGAAAGCATGCTATCAATTGATCCCGATTCTTCGCCAATGGCAACCATCTGTACCACCATGTGTGGAAATAATTTTGCCTGCTGCATGGCAAATTGCAAACGTTGTCCAGTGGCTACATCTTCTCTCATTTTTAGTACAGTTTCAGAATACACAATATTACCTGTTGCTCCTGCAACCGATTCCAACGCTTCAACTAATGGCACACCGGCGGCAGACATGGTTGACAAAGTTCTGGCAAATCTTGCTATTGCCGATTTATTCAGAATCAGTCCGACAATAGGCAGTTTTAACAGGGCTTTATCAAGAAAGTGATTAAACTTTCGGGAGCGACGCTTGAAAAACAGGAAACCGTAGATTATACCGCCAATAGCGCCAAATAAAATATACCAATATTCTTGCAACCATTCGGATAAACCGATGACAAATTGGGTAAATGCCGGTAAATCTGCACCAAAACCCTGGAATAATTCTTCAAAAACTGGAACTACAAACAATAACAGAATGGTCGTTACGATGAAAGCAACGACCAGAACTGCCGCAGGATAGGTGAGGGCTTTTTTGATTTTAGCCTTCATCGACTCGGTTTTTTCTTTGTAGGTGGCTATTTTGTCCAATAAGGTTTCCAGCACCCCAGCTTGTTCACCCGCTTCAACCAGGTTGCAAAACAACTCATCAAAGTATATTGGCCGTTTATTTAAAGCTTCTGCCAAGGTATCTCCCCCTTCAATATCAGCCTTGATACCCAGTAAAAGGTCTTGCATAGCAGCATTTTCATGACCTTTCCCGATAATATCGAAAGATTGCACTAAAGGCACGCCTGCCTCCAGCATGGTAGCTAATTGGCGGCTAAAAATGGCAATATCCTTGGTGGTAATGGTCGATTTGGATTTAAATCTTGATTTAGGCTTTTTCTTGATTTTTTTCAAGCGAATACCCATGCGTTTTAATTCCGTGCGGGCGATAGTTTCGCTTTTGGAGCTAATTTCCCCTTTGGTTTTGTTGCCGGTTTTATCCTTTCCTTCCCAGATAAAATCGATTTGTTCAACTTGTTCTGCCATTGTTTTTCCTGAATGTTATTCGATTGTTACACGATTGATTTCTTCGAGGCTAGTGATTCCCTGCCGGATTTTTTCTAGTCCTGATTCACGCAAATCATTGATGCCGTCTTTTTTTGCTTGTTCAGCCAATTGCAAGGTGTTGCCGCCTTCCAGAATCAAAGTTCGCATTTTCTCGCTAATTGGCATCACCTGATAAATACCAACCCGGCCTTTATATCCTTCGTTGCAGTGATCACAGCCATTTGCTTTAAAGGTTTTGATGGTTCCGATATCATTTTCCTTAAAGCCGTTTTCAAGCAAAACCTTGTCAGGGAGATCCACCGGGGTTTTACAATGTTCACATAAGCGCCGAGCTAATCGTTGTGCCATAATCAGGTTGACTGATGAGACAATATTAAAAGCCGGAATACCCATCTGCAGCAGCCGGTTCAAGGTTTGCGGGGCATCGTTGGTATGTAGGGTTGAAAGCACCAGGTGACCTGTTTGAGCAGCTTTGATTGCAATTTCAGCAGTTTCCAGATCTCGGATTTCTCCGACCATGATAATGTCCGGGTCTTGTCTGAGAAAAGCTCTTAATGTTGAAGCGAAGGTCAGGCCCGCCTTGGGATTCATGTTGACCTGATTGATACCTTCTACCGTAATTTCGACAGGATCTTCTGCAGTTGAGATATTTCTGCCTACATCATTGAGAATATTCAGGCCAGTATAGAGAGAAACTGTTTTACCACTGCCGGTTGGCCCTGTGACCAAAACCAGTCCATAAGGTTTATGGATGGCATCAAGAAAGAATTTTCGCTGATCTTCTTCAAATCCGAGTTTTTCGATACCTATTTGTGCGCTGCTTGGGTCCAAAATACGTAAAACAATTTTTTCTCCAAACAGGGTAGGGCAGGTATTGACCCTGAAATCAATGGCCCGGTTCTTGGATAAAATCATTTTAATCCGGCCGTCTTGTGGAACCCGTCTTTCCGCAATATCCATTTTTGACATGACTTTGATACGGGAAATAATACGGTTGGAAATATTTGCTGGTGGGCTGGCTACTTCATAGAGAACACCATCGCCCCGAAACCGAATCCGGAAGTTTTTTTCATACGGTTCAAGATGAATATCTGAAACCCCTTTTTTTATTGAATCGAGTAGAATTTTATTGACATATCGAACAATCGGGGCATCATCGATATTTGCTGAATTATCATCTTCAGGCGCTTCATCATCACCGCCTGAAATATCCAGGTTATCCAGGTCCTCATCAAGCAAGTCTGACATTGTGGTATCAGCGTCATCAAGGCATTGCTCGATGGCTTTCAACAGTTTGTCATCTTCGACCAGAATGGTTTCAGTATTTAGGCGGGTATGGAACTTGATTTCATCCAGCGCGGTAAAATTTGTTGGATCTGAAATCGCAATATAAAGTTTGTTGTCCCTTTTGAATAGCGGTAAGGCATTATGTTGCACAATCAGTTTTTCACTGACCAGTGAAACGGGAAGTGATTGCAGATCAATAGCATCAAGATCAAAGAATGGCACGCCAAATTCAGCAGAAGCAATGGAAGCCAGTTTGGTGCTATTGACGATTTTATTGCTGACCAGGTAGTGAATTAGCGGCAATTTTTGTTTTTGCGCCGCTTTAATATGCTTTTCTGCATCAGTTTCTGTCAACATGCCTTGGTCAATAAGGCAGCGTGTTAGTCCGCTAAATTGTATGTCTGATAGAGCTGTAGCCATGAATTAAAATTTATACAGGGATGTACAGCAAAATATAGATGAATATAGCTGTTTGTCTATGTAGTATACTTTTCAACTATTCAGGAACACCACTGGGATGATGGGTTATACTATTATTTTATAACATAACTCATTGAATTATAGTTAAACTTTATAAAATGAGGTCTATTTCATAAAACCATGATGAGGATAAAAAGGCATGGATAAGCTAAAGAGCATGAAAGTATTTGTCGCCGTTGCCAAAGCGGGGAGTTTTGCTCAGGGTGCACGTGATTTGAGCATATCGCGAGCTATGGCAACCAAACATATCATGTTTTTGGAACAAGAGCTTGGAACAAGATTGTTTAATCGAACCACTCGCAGTTTGAGTTTAACAGAAGTAGGAGCTTCCTATTTTGAACGCTGCCAGCAATTGTTGCTTGATATTGAGGAAATGGAGGCTGCAGTCACGCATTTACAGACAGAGCCGCGTGGATTTTTAAAAATCAGTGCGCCGCCTGTTATTGGTGCGGTTCATATTGCTCCGGCCATGGCTGAATTTATCAAGATATATCCCGAACTCGAAGTTGAAATGGTGCTTCAAGGGGCTTTAAGTGATCTCGTCAATGAAGGTATTGATATTGCAATCTATTATGGAGAGTTAGAAGATACCAGTTTAGTGGCGCGAAAATTAATTTCTTCCCCTCTGGTGGTTTGTGCGGCACCGGAATATTTGCAAGCACACGGCATTCCCTTGACGCCAGAAGAATTGAAACAACATAGTTGTTTGATCAATTGGGCGGTTTCGCCTAAGGATCAATGGACCTTCAGATGGGCTGGTGAGGATGTGGTAATTAAAGTATCCGGCCATTTTCATGCGAATATGTCTGATCCTATACGAATTGCGGCGATCAGGGGATTGGGGCTAGTTATGCTGCCAAAATATATTGTTGGCAGAGATATTGAAAAAGGTAAGCTCACTGTGGTGCTCGCCGATTATGCCAAACCCCCCTTGGGAGTATATGCGCTTTATCCTCATCGAAAATATTTATCGGCAAAAGTTAGTATTTTTCTGGATTTTTTAAATGATTGGTTTGCTCGCGAGGCAAATCTAGTTGAAGAAACAAACCATGAAGGAAGATAGTTCTGTAAACCCTATTAAGCAGAAATGGAATTTGATTTATCAAAAAATGCAGGATGAAGTTTCCGTTATTCCTGCTGCTGTGCTGACTGAGCATGATTTTCTTTTGCCGAACTCGGGTCAAGCGTTGGATCTGGCATGCGGGCTTGGTGCCAACGCTTGTTATTTGGCAGAGCGAGGATTGCAGGTCACAGCCTGGGATATTTCAGATGTAGCAATTTCAAGACTGCGACAAATTGCACAAAGAAAAGCCCTGCCAATAAAAGCGGAAGTCAATGAAATTACTTTAAAAAGTTTTCAGGAATGCAGTTTTGATGTGATTATTATTGCAAGATTTCTTGACCGTACGCTAAGTGATGGGATAATGAGCGCTCTAAAGCCAGGAGGCTTGCTTTTTTATCAGACCTTCAATAAGGAAAAAATCAATGAAGATGGTCCTAATAATCCAGATTTTTTATTGGCCGAAAATGAACCATTAAGTTTATTTGCTCCGCTTCGGTTGGTTTTTTACCAGGAAAATGGAAAAATCGGTAAATTATCGGCTGGATTCAGGAATGAAACACAATTTATTGGCCAAAAAAGAGTAAACGACTAGAATTCTTTTCTGTAAGGTTATTTTTTAATAAGCCTTCCAATACTTCCCGAGAAACATTTCTGCGAAAATAGACGACTCAATATTGTGCTGTTATTGGTTCGGTAAACCCTAACATTCTTTTTTAAAAATTCAAAGTGATAGAGAAATTAAGAAATATTGCAATTATTGCTCATGTTGACCACGGTAAAACCACCCTGGTTGATAAATTATTACAACAATCCGGTACTTTTGCTGATCACGAAAAGGTATCCGAAAGGATTATGGATTCCAATGACCTGGAAAAAGAAAGAGGTATAACCATTCTGGCGAAAAATACCGCTATTGATTGGAATGGTTATCATATCAATATTGTTGATACACCCGGGCACGCAGATTTTGGCGGCGAAGTAGAACGAGTTTTGTCGATGGTTGATTCAGTTCTATTGTTGGTGGATGCCGTTGATGGCCCCATGCCGCAAACTCGATTTGTGACTCAAAAAGCATTTGCGCTAGGGTTAAAGCCTATTGTGGTCATTAATAAAATCGATCGCCCTGGAGCAAGACCCGACTGGGTTGTCGATCAAACTTTTGATTTGTTTGATCGTCTTGGTGCGACTGATGAGCAGCTGGATTTTCCTATTATCTACACGTCTGCGCTTAATGGTTATGCGAATCTGGATGATGCAACAAGAAGCGGTGACATGACGCCTTTGTTTGAAACCATAGTTGAAAAAGTGAGTCCGCCGGATGTTGATGTGGATGGTCCTTTTCAGATGCAGGTTATTAGTTTGGATTATAACTCCTATGTTGGCGTGATCGGCATTGGAAGGATTCAACGGGGAGCAGTGAAAACCAATATGCCGTTAACTTTGGTGAACCGTGATGGTTCACAACGAAGCGTCAGAATGCTGCAAATTTTTGGCTTTCATGGTCTGGACAGGATTGAGGTTTCTGAAGCAACTGCCGGTGATATTATTGCATTTACAGGGATTGATAAGTTGGAAATTTCTGACACATTATGTCATCCTGATGCAGCGGAGGCTTTGCCTCCTTTGACAGTTGATGAGCCAACTGTGAGTATGACTTTTCAGGTCAATACATCCCCATTCGCAGGGCGTGAGGGTAAATATGTAACCTCGAGGCAGATTCGCGATCGCCTGGATAAGGAATTGCAACATAATGTTGCTTTGCAAGTTGAAGATACTGCTGACCCCGACAAGTTCAAAGTTTCCGGTCGTGGTGAGCTGCATTTGTCGGTGTTGATTGAAAATATGCGCCGGGAAGGTTTTGAATTGGGGGTTTCTCGCCCCGAGGTTATTATCAAGGAAATTGATGGTGAGTTATGCGAACCATTTGAATTGGTTACCATTGAAGTTGAGGAACAACATCAAGGTGCGATTATGGAAAAACTGGGTGAACGTAAAGGTGATTTGCTAAATATGGTGCCTGATGGCAAAGGTAGAATCCGACTGGAGTATATGATGCCTTCCCGCGGGCTGATCGGTTTTCAAACAGAGTTTATGACAGCGACATCGGGTTCCGGTTTGCTTTATCATGTTTTCGATCATTATGGGCCGATGAAAAAAGGTAGTGTCGGAGAACGGCAAAGAGGTGTTTTAGTTTCAATGGTGACAGGTAAAGCCCTGGCTTTTGCCTTATTCAATCTACAGAATCGGGGCGAATTATTTTTAGTTCATGGTGATGAGGTTTATGAAGGCATGTTAGTTGGAATTCATTCTCGTGCTAATGATTTGGCTGTTAATCCGACCAAAGCAAAACAATTAACTAATATTCGAGCCGCCGGAACGGATGAAAATCTGATCTTGACGCCAATTCAAAAAATGACTCTTGAGCAGGCGCTGGAATTTATCGATGAAGATGAATTAGTGGAGGTAACACCCGAATCAATTCGTTTGCGGAAAAAATTACTTAAGGAGCATGAAAGAAAAAGAGCCTCCCGAACTGCGGAGGCTGTATAGTTTTTCAGGGTAATAATTTAGAGTCTTGGCAAGAACTGCCGAGACTCTGGATCGTCAGATCAGGTTGGCTTGGTCTTTACTGAAAAGCTCAGCATTTCCTCCCTCATTCCGACGGACATAGTGTGACAAATTCAAGGGGAAAAAAAAGCAGGCAATAGAGGAAATAAGCGTAAGGGTTTGACTACAATCCGGAATGAGTGGTTCTATGTTGATCAATTTAAAACCGTTGTATACTATTCGCGATTAAGAATGCACATTAACTAGCTGGCGCATTACATTGATTGCGAATATAATAGCGACATGAATGATTACCACCTATCAGACGACGAGATTAAACACCTTGAAGTGTTGCAT
>JALSJK010000041.1 GCA_026989395.1 Methylomonas sp. | reverse complement strand
CTTAAATTTACTTCAGAAGGAATCTTCTACAATGAGTATGAATAAAAAAAGACTGAAAGCTGCATGGAATGATAGTTTCCGATTTAAGCTGTTATTTGGAAAATGATTTTAATGCGTTTGCCCTGGGGGTTGGGTGTTAATGAATATTATTTATTTCGGGTTACGCTGTTACCAACTCTCCCTAAATAATGAAAGTCGGGTTACGCTGTGGCTAACCCGACCTACCTGGGTTAGCCACGGCGTAAGCCGATATGTATTTTTTTTACAGAAAAAATCAGCAAACGTAATTCTTAAGAATCGTTAATACATTCGATTCCTGAATAACCACGAAGCAGAACTTAATGTAACTAAGCCAATCAAGGCTAAGGGCCAATATTGGGCAAACAATACTTCAATTGGTAAGCTTTCCAGATAAACCCCGCGAACAATAATCAAAAAATAACGTAATGGGTTAATAAAAGTGAAATCCTGTACTAAAGGTGGCATATTGGCAATTGGGGTAGCAAAGCCTGATAGAATAACTGCGGGAACAATAAATAAAAATGCGCCTAATAACCCTTGTTGCTGCGTCACAGCAATGGATGAAATCATTAGCCCAACGCCTATAATAGAAAACACATAGAGTACTACCCCCAAATAGAGCGCTGCGAAACTTGCAATCAGTGGTACATCAAACCAAAAAACTGTCATAAAGATCACAAATGATGCTTCAATCACACCAATAATCAAACCGGGTATGGCTTTTCCCAAAAGAATATGAAAGGGTGTCATGGGTGTTACCAGTAACTGATCGAAGGTACCTTGTTCGCGCTCGCGGGCAACTGAAAGCCCTGTGACTAGAACCGTCACTACCATGGTCAGTAATCCAACAATACCAGGCACAATAAACCAGCGACTTTCAAGATTTGGATTAAACCAAGCCCGGATTTGTAACCTGGCAGGAGGCATAGGTAAACGATGTTGTACTGCCCAGTTAAGATTAAACTTTGCCAGAATACTTTGCATGTAGTTTAGAGCTATTAGTGCGGTATTTGAATTTCGTCCATCGACTATGATTTGCAGTTTGGCTGTTTTATTATCTAACAGCAGATTGCGGCTGAAATGCTGACCAATGTGCAAGACGGCTAATACTTTTTTTTCATCTAACGCTGGAGCAATTTGTTCATGATGAGTAATGGTAAGAACTTCAGTAAAGGCAGATGATGCCGAAAAGCGGTCAATTAACTCCCGAGACGCAATGCTTTGATCTTCATTGTAAACTGCAATTGGTACTTTGTTGAGGTCGAAAGTTGCGCCATACCCGAATACAAATAATTCAATAATGGGCGGGCCAATTAAAATAAAGCGGCTTTTTTTATCTCTCAGAATAGCCAGAAATTCTTTGATAATCAGAGCGATAATCATAATTTACTCCAGCCGTTGAGGGGCTTTTCTTAAAGCCATTCTGAAAAAAAATATAGCCATTATCAACAATGCAGCAGCATTAGGTAAAATGACAGACAAAATATTTCCTGCCAGAAATACGGTTTGTAAAATGGCAACGAAATACCGCGCTGAAACAAGATAAGTGAAACCTTGCACAGCAATTGGCATACTGCCAATATCAAAAATGAAACCAGATAAAATAAATGCTGGCAGAAAAGTCACAATGATGGCAATTTGACCAGCGACAAATTGGTTTTTTGAAACAATGGAAATGACTAGCCCCATACCAAGAGCAACTAGCATAAATAAGGTACCCGCTAAGAGTAAAATACCAATTGAGCCGCGTAATGGAACATCAAACAAAAATACTGCCATAGCTATAGAAACTAACATGCCCACCATTCCGAGTATGAAATAAGGAATTAATTTGCCCAGTAATACTTCCGGCATGGTAACCGGAGTCGCAATCATGGCTTCCAGCGTTCCTCGTTCCCATTCCCGGGCCATCACCATGGCAGTTAGCAAGGCTCCAATCATAATCATAATTACCGCAATTAAACCCGGCACCAGATAGTCCTTACTCAAGACAGCACTGTTATACCAAATGCGATGTTCAACTTCGATTGGCTTTGACAAAGTGATGCCGCGAATTGCCGCTAAATGAGTCAGCCATTCGTTCCAGGTGCCTTGCACATAACCAGATATCAAGCGGGCGGTATTAGCATCTACTCCATCAATGATGACTTGTATTGCAGGTGAATTTTGCTTGAACAGTTCGCGGCTAAAATTTTCTCGTAGATGAACAATCGCGCTAATTTCCCGGTATTGCATCGCTCTTTTTGCAGAAACCATACTATCGAAATGATCGTTGTTAAAATACTCTGACTGACCAAATGCAGCACTGAAACTTTGGGTTTCTGGTGTATTTTTATCGATGACCCAACCAACTGGAATATGCTTGGCATCCAGGGAAACCCCATAGCCAAACAGTAACAGTAAAAACACGGGTAGTATAAAGGCGATGGCGAGACTGCTTGGGTCTCGCCAAATTTGCAGAAATTCTTTTATGACCAAGCCTTTTAAACGCATGCGGTTAATTTTCATATCTGCCTGGCCTCGACTAATTTGATAAAAGCATCTTCCATGGTTGGTTCTGGAAGGCTGGGGGAGGTAACTTGCTGTTTGATTTCTGTCGGAGTACCGGCAATTAAAATCTGACCTTCCACCATGATAACCAGTCGATCACAATATTCGGCTTCTTCCATAAAATGAGTGGTTACCAGAACTGTGACGCCACTGGCTGCCAGTAGGTTAGTGCGATTCCAAAATTCCCTGCGGGCCAGAGGATCGACGCCTGAAGTCGGCTCATCAAGAAACAGAATTTCAGGCTCATGCATTAATGCACAAGCCATTGCCAGACGTTGTTTATAACCCAGTGGAAGATCGCCGCTATCGCTATTTTGAGCTGATTTCAGCTGAAACTGTTCTAATGCCCACTGGATACGTTGTTGACGTTGTTGCTGCTTTAATCCGTAAGCACTGCTGAAAAATTCGAGATTTTGCATAACACTGAGATTGCCATAGAGAGAAAATTTCTGCGACATATAACCAATTTTTGCTCTTGCTCTGGCGGCAGCTTTCCGTAAATCAACACCCGCGACACTGAGTTGTCCGTTACTGACTGGTAACAAGCCACACAACATTCGAAAGGTCGTAGTTTTGCCAGCTCCATTAGCACCCAGTAGCCCAAAAATTTCACCCCGATTGACAGTAAAATTGAGTTTTTTTACCGCCTGAAAATTTCCAAACCAGCGATCTACTCCTTCTACACGGATGACTTCTTTTACAATTTCGGCGTCAGTATTCTTAATGCTCTTAATTTCCGGAATCATTGTTGGCGGATGACGTTTTCGCAATAAAGCGATAAAGGCATCTTCCAGACGGGGTTCAGTCGTTGCAATGTTTAGTTTGGAAGTATTATTTTTGAAAAAAACCAGATTAGATGGATCAGCATTGTCAGTGATGATTCTAACTTTCTCACCTTGAATGATGGCATCGATGATGCCCTGCTGCTCACTCAGAAGTTTTTGTAAATTGCGGTTGGAATAATTTGCATGATTAACCAGAAAACAACGACCTTGCATTTTATTTTTGAAGAATTCAGGACTATTCTGGTCAAGAATTTCTCCATTATCCATCAGCACAACATCGGTACAGCGTTCCGCTTCATCCAGATAAGCGGTGCTCAGCAGCACTGTCATACCATTGTTTTTTACCTGGTGGTCAATTATTTTCCACAATTCACGCCTTGAAACCGGGTCAACGCCAACACTGGGTTCATCCAATAACAGTATGCGGGGTTGACTCAATAAAGTACAGGCAAGCCCCAACTTTTGCTTCATACCGCCGGATAGGCGACCAGCCAGGCGTTTAGTAAAAGGAGCAAGCCCGGTCATTTCCATTAATTCGCTAAAGCGTTGTTGTCTCTCAATTTGAGAGACATTATGTAAATCTGAATATAGGTTCAGATTTTCGGCAACACTGAGATCCTCATACAAACCAAATCGTTGAGGCATATAGCCAATCATGGCATGAATGGACTCAGCCTGTTGATCAGTATCGAAACCGAACACTTGGATAGCACCGGAATTTGGCAATAACAAACCGGCGGCTAATCTCATCAGTGTGGTTTTTCCCGCACCATCAGGTCCGACCAAAGCAACAACAGCGCCTTCAGATACACGTAAAGAAATTCCTTGCAAAGCATTGACGGGACGCTTGGATGTAGTGAACTGTTTGCTGACCTGTATGAATTCTAATGCAGTTTGAACTGAATCATTCATGACTGATCGGGGCAGTCCGATTGGTCTTTTATGGTATTTTTCGAATGAATATCTATTTCTACG
>JALSJK010000040.1 GCA_026989395.1 Methylomonas sp. | reverse complement strand
TTTGGTGATAAAGAGGCATTTTCATCTGCTGCTATTCGAACTAAACTGGAAAAAAAGGGGATACCTATTGGCCCGTGTGATGTGTTAATTGCCGGTACAGCGCTGGAGCATAAGGGGGTTTTAGTTACTAATCATTTGAAAGATTTTTCAAGAGTTCCAAAGTTGAAAACCGAAAATTGGTACTCTTAAAATAGGTCAATCCTGTTATAATACCCAATGTGGACGTATGCTTTTCGAGGATCCTCGTGCGGGAAAGCTTTATGCGGGTGTGTGTGCGGAGGATGTCGGGTAACCGGGATTCCTACCGCGACCGTGCTTCTAGAGTACCTTTTTTAAACCTAAATGATCGTAAAAAGGCTGAAAATCTTTATCAAGAGAGAGTAAGGGAATATCATTTTCAATACAGAAAGTTGCAATAATTACATCAATTGTTTTTCTGACGGTGATTCCTTTTTTCCTAAGAAACCGAAAATTATCAGCACTTTTAAAAGCAAGAGAAGTATCAAGAATGTTTAATATTATTAATGAGGTGAGTAATTCCTTTGCAGTTTTGAAGTCTTTGTCATGTTTGGAGCCCTGTAAAACTTCAGTAAGAATCAGATCGCCAATTGCAACAGGTATAACGCCTAATGAAGCATCAAGCTTCTCAACCTCGGGGCATAATGTATCATTGAAGTAATTAATCCAAACATCGGAATCAACAAAAATCACTTATTTTTTCTCATGTCATCAAGATCCCCTTCCCATTTAAGTTTGCCCCTGTATTTTTTTATAGATTCCTGTTTTTTTAATCGAATCAAAGTCTTAAGCCCTAGCTCAACGGCTTCGCGTTTTGTTGCAATTCCAGTCAGCTTCATTGCATCATTCATCAGGTTGTCGTCAATTACAATGTTGGTACGCATGAGATCACCTATGTGTATTAATCAGTTGATGTATACACATTGAGGCATGTAAATAAAGAAATTTCAAGAAAATGTACATAACAAATTCATCCAGACAGATTGCCAAGAGTGTCGCGATTTTTGCAAAAAATGACAAGTCGCCCCACTTTCGTCAGCTGTTGATGAGAGCATACGTAATTGTCAAAGGCACCTGGTCGGGACACTGTAGGGTTCGATAAGTACAGGCAAACCTTCTTGGCGGAAACGTCCACGGGTGCATTGCACTTCTGCATGAGTGAGTATGATTGAAGAGTCCGGTGCGGGAAAACTGCGCGCCGGGATCTGTGCAGGGGACGCAGGGTAACCAGTGTTCCTACTGCGACGGACTTCTATTGTTGAGAGAGGAAATCTGACACAGAGGTGGCAGTAGATGGAAATTCTTTTAATATTTTTTTATCTTGAGTAATTAATTTTGTATCAAAATGATGAGCGAGAGCAACAAACTCACAGTCGTATGATGAACAGTTACTTTCATTTATGAGCGCGAGTATTTGTGATGATGAGACATCATACTCATTTTGAATGATAACTGACTCGGCGGTATCTTGAAGTTGCATCGCTTTTTCAAGAGTAATGATTTTCTTTCTAAGATAAAGAGCCATAACATTACGAAACTCACTCTTCCAAAGTATTGGGGCTGACCAGTCAGGGTCAATTTTATAAAGTTTTTCAACTGAGTCTGTATATGAAGTGGGGAGCAGAAGGTAAGAAATAATATTAGTATCAGCAATAATCATGGCCGTCCTTCATTGATTGCTTGATCAATATCTTCTGCAGTAATGCTGTTAGGTTTAATCTGAGAACGAATCGCTCGAATTGTGCTAAGTCGGTCATTCGGGCTGATTCGCTTAGGAAGCAGGGAGCGTTTAAGGCACATAATAACTTCGCTGTTAATGCTTCTATGATGTTGTTTTGCAACAATTTTCAGCTCATCGTAGAGGTCATCGGGGATATTCTTTATGGTCAAAGCAGGCATAATAAAGTCCTCCATCGATTACGTGTGGTTGCATTATGGTTGCGAAACGCAAGTTGGTCAAGTGGCAAATATGCCCTACAGCGTTCTGATGGGCGGGGTTTTTATATTGGAAGGTAAAGGTAAGAAAAGACGGTATATTAAAATCAGGCAAGTTCAAGATATTCAGGATAAGCAAGTTAAATACTTTGCTGGCAATGCACTCAACATGCAAGGGAAGTAAGGATATGATTAAATCGCTATAGGGTTTTGTTTTCCGGTGCGTGCCAAAAGAGTGAATTTCCCGGTTTACTATGGGTGGAGTGGTTACCGGCATAATGCGCAGAGTAATGATTATTTTAGGGAATTTGCAGGCATGGATATTTTTGATTTAGTCACAAGCGCAAGGGCATTGCAAAAACAATTGGATAAAAAAGAAGGCCATTTTTATTATTCTAAAGAAGGTGCTCTAGGCAATACGCGCCGGAAAGAATTAGCAGAAGAGTTATATAAATTCGGTTTGCGTTAATGTCTAAGTATAAAAAACATATTTCTTATCTATTATATGTTGCTTCTTTGCTGGCAATAATTGGTGTTGGTCTTGATACAATTATAATCTCAGAAAAATACATAGCATCAGAAAAAAAGTTAATATATATGGCCTTATTTATTACTACCAGTTTTTGTTTATAAGTATTATTCTTTGGGGATTTTCTTTTTGGCTAAAGCCAAATAAAAAACTCAGTATTGTGTATTGGTTAACTTTCTTTATTGTTACTGCATTTGTTGCATTGTAATAATAAAAGAAATAAAGGAGTTAGAGCCCTCTAGCTGTTTCTGTTAGTTTCTTTGGCAATCAAAAAAACAGAAGAGCATATGTCACGCATACCCCATTTTTTCTTACCGAATATTCCCGTCCACATTGTTCAGCTTGGTAGGTGGGGGAAGGCAAGAACCCCAACATGGTAACGAGCACAAAATGTGAATATTTTTGGTGATTTGTAACTCCAGCATGTTGGGGTTCATAAAAAACATTCACCCCAACCTACATTTCGGGTGATACTTGAGGTTGTTTAATCGGCATCGGGCCAGTTTTTTCCTGCTTGTTTTATTCTCTCTTTTGGGGGTTTCTCTGTGTTTTTTTTGTGCGTATTGTCAGGCAGTAAAGGGTCATCGTCGTCCATGATGATACGGTTGGCGTCACCTTCCAGGTCATCGTATTGTCCACTTTTAACCGCCCAGACGAGAATGCCTACCATGACGAGGCCAAGAATGATCATTGCCGGTATCAGTCCATAGATCACTTCCATTGATGTTTCTCCTGCCGGGATTGTTCTTTACCTGTTTTTTGATTAAATACTGTGCGAATACGGGCGGCATTGGCAATCACCAGCAATGAGCTGATGGGCATGGAAACAGCCGCTACCAGAGGTGTGATCATTGCTGCCATGGCCAGTGGTACCATGATGATGTTGTATGTAAAGGAAATAGCAATATTCTGGCGAATGGTGAGCAGGGTGCGTTGTGACAGCTGCATGGCCAGGCGTACTTTATCGAGTTCATTGCTCATCAGTACAATGTCAGCATTATCTCCGGAGATATCGGTGCCGGAACCCAGTGCGATACCGACATCGGCACGACTGAGTGCCGCTGCATCGTTAATCCCGTCCCCTATCATGGCGACGGTGGTGCCGTCTTTTTTTAGCTGTTGGATAATTTTATCTTTGTCTTCTGGTAACACTTCGGCAATGGAGTCCATGCCACCCAGTTGATGTGCAATGCGTTCCACTACCGGTTTTCGATCACCACTGAGAATGGTCATGCGGATGCCTTGGGCACGTAGTGCATCCACTAATATTTTGGCATCCGGGCGTAGTTGATCATTGATGGCGATGACTCCCTTGTGTTGACCATTTATAGCAACGTGTACACAGGTTGATCCTTTGTTTTCCCAGTGCAGGGTATGGTCTTGTAATGTTTCATCCAGGGTAATCGCATTTTTCTTCAGCCAGTGTTGGGTGCCAATCATTACTGTGTTGTTATTGACGATACCTTTGATGCCATTACCAGGGAAGTTTTCAATGTGTTGTGCGGAAAACATAGGGATTTTCTCTTTTTTAACAAAGCGGCAAACTGCGTTGGCAATGTGATGTTCCGAATAATGCTCCAGGGCTGCGGCATACTGCATCAGGTTGTGTTTATCCATGTCGTTATGAGTTAAAATGTTCTGTACCCGCATGCGGCCTTCGGTGAGCGTGCCGGTTTTGTCAAATACGATATGATCAATATGCGACAGTGTTTCCAGTACGCCACCATTTTTAACCAGAATGCCAAAGCGTGCCGCGAGGCCGGAGGCTGAGGCAATGGCCATTGGCGTGGCCAGGCCGAAGGCACAGGGGCAGGTGATAATGAGCACGGCGGTGGCGGCCATCAGTGCCAGCTCAAAATCAATTTTTAACCACCAGAAAAAAG
>JALSJK010000039.1 GCA_026989395.1 Methylomonas sp. | reverse complement strand
TTCGATATTTTGCGGGAAAAACCAAATGGTACATAAGTACTGTTACGTTATGACTTTTATGAATATATTCGCTCATCCACCAATAATCGCAGCAAGCTGCGGGGAATTAAACCCAAAGAGATTAAAATATTTGTAGAAATTTGTTTTAATTGTAGAGGAATCCGGCTTTCTCAACTCCGCCTTATTTTGGACTTGTTCCAACAAAGGAAAAGAACTGTGAACCCAATCTATTGACGAAACTTCCGACCCCTCAATTTCATGTATAATACATCCTTTAGGTAGCCGATCAGAATTTCCCTTACAAATTGTTAGTAACGAACCACTCGGAGACACTTTCGATATTGCGACGGAATTAATTAGAGCCGTACCCATGACGGGAAATATTGTCATTATGCCTCTTCCCATAAAAACCCGATTATCTGTTTCTTTTGCTTCTTGTATTCTCCTGGGATAGCAACCCTCAATTCCGGCAAATTCACCTTCAGCAATTGAAGCTTTTGCAAAGCGTCCCCGTAACGATATATGCCGTAGTAAGGCAATTGAGATAGCTACTGGTATTTCAAGTGATTCTGAATAGAATTCACTCACAATAACAAAACCGTCTCCTGTTTGATGTGCAAATATACGATTAGGAGTTTCTGGATAACACTTTGAGCCGATTAGAAAAATTCCTTCCATTAAATCTCCAAGTGCTAATAAAATAATATTCTCCTTATCATAAAGTGCGCCAAAACCTTCAATGTCAATATAAATAGACCAACGTTTATCCATATATTTTCTCTCTTAACGAATAATATCAGTGAAATTTTCCTAATATCCCTTAGATCTAGTAATCATTATTTATCCTCATAGAATTTAAGATCTTTTTCAACTAACTTAGATTCGCACTTAAAACTCCGATATATACTATTTTTTCTATCAGAATAAAAATAAGTAAGATTTATCGTTATCATATCAGCTACTGTCTTACCTACTTTAAATGGAACATTGGTATAATTCTGACCAACATGTGAAAACATTAAAGTTAACAGCTTGAATGCAGTCTCAGTATTAAATTTTTCATTCTTAGTCGAATAATAAACACTAAGTTTGAATCGAATCTCTTCAATGATACCATTGCATGCGACTTTAATATTTTTCAAATCGGTGATAAAGGATTTATCAAACGCTTCTGCTAGATGAAGTGGTTCTTTCTTCCACTTCTTTACCATTTCTGATCGTTTATACATTAGTATTATGGCGTCTTCTTTAAATACTCCATCAATAACGATTTCACTACCATCCATATAGTAATTTACAGTTAACGGGATTTCTATTTCTTCTAAATTATGATCAATTTTGAAACCGAAAAATTTGTTTTTTAGCTTATAAACACCAAAATCTAGAAGAGAGATAGGCTCGTTTATTAGATAATGTTTAGCTTGATCAGAAGAAGAATAAGTATTTGTTGACATAAGAAACCCTGATGCAATTATTAGTTTAATAATATTCTTAAATCTACCCATATTCATAACCTTTATAAATAATTAGAATTTTTATTTGTATATTATAAATTTCTTCATTCACTTTTGCGGTATTCAACCAATTTTGAGTTATTTAAAGTTCTTTTCAAATATACTAAGTTTGATACAGCAGCAAACCGAAAACACATAACTTATTAGTATTAGGCACACTCGCCCGGTTATTCTTCGGTATTGAGGACAGAATCAGGCAAACTTGCCTGATAAGTGCAAAAACCGGTCAATTTTCCCTGATATTAGATACTGAGGAGCTATTCAGGCATATCTGTCTGTTATTTATCCAAACCCTGTTTCCAGAACGTTACTCATATCATCAACAATATCAACGCAACATTCCAGCTCACCCATGGACACGCCCTTCCCTCTCCCTCGTCCCCACAGCACTATAAATTCCATTCGCATTTATACCACTCTTTTTCAAAAAATCGCCTCTCATTGGTATTTTTCACGTAAAACAGGTCTGTTTTTTTATATCTGCTATTCCGATGTATAAAAAACAAACAGAATTTGTACTTCAAGGCAAAAAATAAATACCCGCAGGAGGAAATGCGTCGCGACAACAGTGGGGCATACGTTATCGTGACACTGGAAAATGACGTTGTTATGAACGCAAAGGTCGCAAAAGCCGCAAAGTGTACTCATTACCTGTGAAGCACAGCCATGATGATGCCCATACCATAAATAATGGACGGAATGAGTCACAAAATAATACTGCCCGGCGATGGTTGAGATTCAGACATAATCCGGCAGCTTTATATTTTTCTTTGCGTTCTCTGCGCCGTTGCGATCTTTGCGTTAAATACGCATGATTTCACCTGATTACCCATAATTCACGGCCATGCCAGGTAAATTCACTTCATTGGATGACACTATTTCATGTGAATATTCATGTTGACAGGGACAGCGCCGGTTATGAGGCTACCCAGTGGCCGAGAGTCATGGGTAATCAGGAAAGCTTTTGCGCGACCATGCGCAGGTTTATGAAAGAACCTCCTCGCATACACTCCACCCCTCACTCCGGCCTTCTCCCGCAGGAGAAGAAGGGGTGAATTTCTGAATACCAGTATTGATATCATGATGTCACCATACGTCATTTGACGTATGGCCCTGTGCCACATGACGGATTCTACCCCGGTGTGTGCGTCTATAGACTCAGGCATCGTGAAGGTTGTCCGGAGATTACCTGTGACAGTTTTCCCTGAGTTTTTTGACTTTTAACCGGCCATTGGCCACAGGAAATCAGACATGCAAAAGAAAAATATTATTGGAACGTCGTTGCTGATGGGCAGCCTGCTTGCCGTTAGCGGCACGCCAGTTTTGGCGGGCGGTAAAATCGCTATTGACGATACTCGCTGGATCAGTGTCGGTGCGGGTATTCGTACTTCTATCGCGTCGGTGAGTGATGCCGCGCCGGATGGCAGCAGCGATGCCAGCAATTTTAATCTGGAAAATATGCGTTTATATATCTCCGGTCAGGCGACTGAGGATTTCAAGTTTTATTTTGGCACCGACAGAATGTGGGACGGTGAGTACGGTGTGCTGGATGCCATTATTCAGTATGAGCCCGGCGAGGCGTTTAATGTGTGGATGGGGCGGATGTTGACGCCTGCTGATCGCATCGAGATGAACGGGCCGTTTTACAGTTTGACCTGGGGGCAATATACCGTGCCGCTTTATCCGTCTGATAATGATATCGGTAACGGTGCCAATGGCAGTGCGGGTACGTATGGTCGTGATGAGGGTGTGACCGTCTGGGGAACACTGGACAAGTTTCAGTATGCGGTGGGTATTTTTGATGGTTATACCGGTGATGAGAATCAGAGCGATGCACCGCTGTTCGCTGCCCGCTTCGCTTATAACTTCCTGAATCAGGAAGCGAACCCCGGTTATTACACCAGCAGTACGTACTTTGGCAAAGCCGGTGATATTTTAACGCTGGCGATTTCTGCCCAGTCTCAGGATGACGGTTATGGCACGGTGGCCCAGTCAGGTTCGTTCACGGGGTATGCCATTGATGGTTTGTTTGAGAAGCCGTTGGGGGGTGGTGCTGCGGTCACCGTTGAGGCGGAATACAAGTCGTTTGATGTGTCCACTGATGCGGCAGCGCCGGTTTTTTCCATGTTTGATGGTGAAGCTTATTTTGCCAGCGCAGCGTATCTGCTCGGTAATACCGGTGGCTCGGGTATGTATCAGCCTTATGTGCGTTACACCGAGAACAGTCCTTCGGTTGGCGATAGCAGTTCTCTCACCGAGGTGGGGGTTAACTATATCGTTTCCGGCCAAAACCTCAAATTAAACCTGAACTTTACCAGCGGTGATGCCAATGCCAGCGGTAATAAGGCGGCTAACGATGTTGATGCCATTACCTTTGGTATGCAATTCCAGATTTAAGTCTCAGGAACAGGAGAGTCAATCATGATAAAAACAAAACTGAAAAAACTGGCGATTGCTGCTGCAATCACTACGGCCTCACTGGCCAGTACGGGTCTGGCCTGGGCGGAGGAGACGATCAAGGTGGGTGTATTGCATTCCTTGTCCGGCACGATGGCAATTTCAGAAACCACGCTGAAAGATACGATGTTGATGCTCATTGAAGAGCAGAATAAAAAAGGCGGGTTGCTGGGTAAAAAACTCGAAGCGGTGGTGGTGGACCCGGCGTCCAACTGGCCGCTGTTTGCAGAAAAGGCCCGTGAGCTGATTTCCAAAAACAAGACGGATGTGGTTTTTGGTTGCTGGACTTCGGTGTCTCGCAAGTCTGTGTTGCCGGTTTTCGAGGAGCTTAACAGTATTTTATTTTATCCGGTGCAGTACGAAGGCGAAGAGTCTTCAAAGAATGTGTTTTATACCGGTGCGGCACCTAATCAGCAGGCGGTGCCTGCGGTGGATTATTT
>JALSJK010000038.1 GCA_026989395.1 Methylomonas sp. | reverse complement strand
ACAAACTTCTTCGACAACCTCGATGAGCATCATGCTCCTTTGCGTGCATTGTTGAATGAAAAGTTTCAGATTATTGAGGGCAAAGCCGGGTATTCTTGATCGTGGATAGTATATTAGAATTTTATTGAATAGATCTTGAACAGGTTCTAAGTCTTTTTGCAGTGGCTTTTGCATCGTCTCTATCTTCAAGATAATTAAGCGCAGATTGAGCACTTGGCCAATCAAAACTTATCACAGCACCTTTATATCCAATTGACCTTAAATCACTTTCAAGCTTCCGATGTCTTTTTAAAACAATTTCCTGACTATTATTGTAGCCATGAACAAAAACCAGGACATCACCCGTAGGCTTGTTCGTGTAATCATTTACCCCGGTTTGTGCTTCTTCTATAACTTTGGCAACCCATTTTCCGCGGGAAATTGCTTGCGAAGGATTAGGGTATCTTCTATCAGGAACTTCTAAAAACAATGTTGGCCCAGGTTCATTTCCAAACTGACGGCCGTTTACGTCTTTCTTGGTGTTTCTTACACTTATCACAAAATCTGACATAATTATTCCTCTTTAGTTTATACTTCGCGCGGTCACGGATGCGGAATTTATAGTGCACTGATTTTTGTCGAGAGCAAGGCACTAAAACAGGCGCATAGCAAGCTACGCAACTGTTTTAGTAACGCAGCTATCGGAAAAAACTCAGTCGTTAAAAATCCGTAGTCGTGACCGTGCGAAGTATAGTTACAATATAAACCTCTAAATTTCTCTAATAGTCCAGTTATTAAAAAGCATCAATAAAACTATGATTTACCAAAAATACAGGAATAAGTGAATTATTATTTTTCTGATTCTGAATAAACCCCTGCTTCAAATCATTTTTATCGAAATAAAAACATAATTTGTTTAATTAGTACTATTTCTTTTATGATGCTCATAGTCCATTCACTTATCACAAGCAAAATAGTTATGAATTACTTTTCAAAAATAGTATTATGTTTCTTGGTTTTTAGTTTTGTTGGCCTTGGCCATGCTGAAAAAATAAAGCCAGCAGGAAAAATGCTGGTTTGTGCTTTACAGGAAAACCGCGCGGCATTTGCAACTGACTATTTTGGTAATGTGGTTTTCTGCGCTCAGGATACTTGCCGGATTATTATGGAACGGCCAGGGAATGCCTTACCTGAACAAATTGCTTGTATGATCAACAATAATGTTGCTTATGTCGTTTATAGCAATCATAAACTGTACCGCTGCACGTCTGATACCTATAAACTTTTAAAAAACAATAAAAGTGGTTGTACCATACAGGTCATGGAATAATAAACTGTAAGGTTTAATAGTAATTTAAGGTTATTGGCACTTTAAGCATGTTAAGATCGTCAGACAGCCATTATTAATTAACGCAAAAGGTTAAGTTATCTTTAATAATCTTTATAACAGCGTTAAAACATTCAAACATGCCAGACAATTTTGTCACCCTTGTTAAACAGGAACTTGGAAACAATTTCCTTGATCAAATCCAAAAGTTCCTTGGAGAATCAAAAGACAAAACCCAAGATTCCTTGGATCAAGCCATAATATTGCTTGTTGGCGCATTCTCCGACTCCTCAGATTCTATAAAAAATCAAACGCTTAAAAACCCTGATTACCCAGAAGACAACCTCGTTGAAAATTTTGCAGACTTAATGAATAAAGACGAGCATATATCGTTGGTCAACAAAGGGACAAATCTTCTTACCAGCTTACTTGGCAATAACAATTTGGCAAACATTTCCCGAACGATTGCTGACTCTAATGAAATTAAGTATCAGTCTGCCTCAACACTTATTGCTTTGATCACGCCATTGATCGTAGGTATAATTCGCCAACAGAATAAAAATAACGAGTTAGGAACAAATAGCAGATTAGATGTTCCTCATGAACAGAAGAGTAACCTTGTACAACAACCGACAAATATAGAAATGGATAAATCAGAAGATCTTGAAAAACAAGAATCATTAAACAATGAAAATAACAATCGACTCAGATTTGGTAAATTAATGTGGATTCCGCTATTTGTAGTCATCGGGCTATCGGCCTACTTCTTTTTGCCGACTTTATTACCACAGGATACCGAACTGGATGTTGCGACAATCGTTGATCAACTAGCCGACGAATCATCATCCGCAGACTATATTAATATTGGTAATGACTTAAGCAATATTATTAACAATATTACTGACAACCTGATTCTCATTACTGATGCAGAATCGGCAGCCTCGGCTTTACCTGAATTTAAAAAAGCATCAACAAAACTTGATTCATTGATTGAGCGGTTTAATCAACTATCTGATTCTGCAAAATCTACTACAGCCAATATTGCTGAAAACAAAATCACAGCGTTACAGCCTGTTATTGAACGTGTCTCAAAAATCCCGGCTGCAAACCCGATAGTTATGCCAGTTCTTAACAGCATCTTACAGAAATTGACTGTATTTTCTGTATAAGGAGGAGATCGTCGTATTAATTCAATTGTAATCACTTGCCAGTTCCATTGTATTGTCTTTCCTGATCAATAATGGGGCTGGTTAAAACCTTCCACGCACACCGCTTTCCCTCGTACCAACAATAAGAATCAGTTATGAACGAATCCGTATATTGTTTAATATAGGGGTTATGTTTTCAAACTTTGCGTAATCTCGAAAGTCGATATCAGGAAAAATATCATCCAGAATTTCCAAAGCGGACAAAGTACGCTCATCAATTGTGTTATTTCTTACACTTTCATGTAAATAGTTAAATCTGGCCAAGTGGTCAATAATGCGTTTTTTTGCATATTCTGCTGTGGTTCCGGATTTGATGATAAATGCCCAGTCTGATGCTTCCGCAAGCAGTAATGAACGAACAGCCTGATTCAATGCCCGTTCAATAATTGATCCGGCAGAAGCTTGAAAAAAATCTGTGGCTAAATCCTGCATCTTTTTCCCTGCTTTATGCAGGACTGGATAAATCCAATCATTTGTTTCGTTGATCCAATAACTGGAATAACCATCCTCCCCCCAGGTGGAAGCAGATGGAGTTGCAATCTGATGGTGCGTATACTGCTGCAAATAATCACTGCAACTTGCTGTTTTAATGTTACTACTGGCTTCATCCGCAAAACGTAAAACAAATTCAAGCCAGACCGGACCTTCAAACCACCAATGGCCAAACAATTCTGCATCATAAGGTGAAATAATTATCGGCGGCCTGTCCATAACCCCGCCCAAGCTAGCGATTTGTTGTTGTCGTTTTTCAAGAAAATCCCGGGCATGGAGCTGGGCTTTCTGATAAGCCTGAATAGGCCGATAAAATTGTTTTGTAGGTGCGCCAGTGACCCGATGATATTTAATACCCGTATTGATTCTGATTTCACCGTCAAGAATGTAGGGGGCAATATATTCCAGATCCAGATCAAAGCCGATATCACTGTGGTATTCACGGTAATCAAAATCACCCGGGTAGCCTTCCTGTGAACTCCAAACCTGTCTGGATGATTCTGGGTCACGAGCAAAAACGGTTACACCATTACCACAGTCAAGCGGCGCATAAACACCATTTATTGGCTGTTGACTGGCATGTAAAATTCCATGAGTATCAGAAAAAAAGTAATCTATTCCCGCTTCCTTAAGATTTTGTTCAAGACCAGGATAAAAACCGCACTCAGGCAACCAAAAACCAGTCGGTACAAAACCAAAATAATTGCTGAAAACCTCAAGACCAATGTTTATCTGATTACGAACCGATAACTCGTTAACATTCAATAATGGTAAAAAACCATGAGTTGCAGCACAGGTAATTAATTCAAGACCCCCCAATAAATAATGTTTTTTAAAGGCTGCTAATAAATCGCCCTGGTATTGATCCCGATAAATTTTCAAGGTGTCGGAGAATAACCCGCGATACCAACTTGCCAACGAATGGAGTTGCTTGTCCTTCCGGGTTCTAATAATTTCTTTTTCTGCAAGTTCCATTTGCTTTCCAAGATGCAAAACATAACGTTCCTGCAGAAGTTTGTCACGCAACATTGAAATCAGCGTTGGAGACAGAGAAAGTGTCAGGCGATAATTCACATCATCTTTCTCCAAACGATCCAGGGTTTTAATAAGCGGGATATAACATTCGGTTATTGCCTCAAAAAGCCAGTTTTCTTCAAAGAAATGGTCATATTCGGGATGCCTCACAAAAGGTAAATGTGCATGAAGAATAATAGCAAGATACCCTTGTGTGTTCATCTCTGGAAAAATTAGACTTTGGCAGGAAAGGAATAAGCGGTTATGGAAAAGGCAGGGAGAACGAGTTCGTTTAAACCCGACAACCTCCTGGATTTATAATGTTGGACGAAGCCGCTATCGCGGAGAAAAAGCAGGCTTGGTCGCAGAATAAAGTGTAACCTCATCATTTCCCTTTATTTTCATAACCAGTTAATGTGTCAGTTTCTCAAACAAACCATGAGGTT
>JALSJK010000037.1 GCA_026989395.1 Methylomonas sp. | reverse complement strand
GCAAGGCACTAAAACAGGCGCATAGCAAGCTACGCAACTGTTTTAGTAACGCAGCTATCGGCAAAAACTCAGTCGTTAGAAATCCGTAGTCGTGACCGCACGAAGTATAAGTTGTTCTAGTTATTATGTGCGTTTCTTAGTGCGACTTTTGATATTATCCTGGCTGGTTAGGCTCTTGCACAAACCCAAATATCAACCCGGGAAACACCTGCTTTTTTCAGTGTCCTTGCCATTTCATTAGCTGTTGCCCCTGTTGTCATGACATCGTCCACAATGACAACATGCCGAGCAGGAATGGCTCTACAGACTGTAAAAGCGTTACGGAGATTTTTCTGCCGTTGTTTTGCCGGTAATGCCGATTGTTGCAAAGTATATTTTTTACGTTGACAGCTTGAATAATCCAGAGGAATTGATAGTCGTTTTGAAACTGTTCTGGCAATTTCCAGCGATTGATTAAAGCCACGTTGTCTGTATCTGATTGGATGTAAAGGAACCGGCATGATCAATTCGGGAAACGTGGCCGAATTAATAACAGAATCAGCGATGAGATTGCCTAATAAGCGTGCATTTTTATAGTTATTGTTGAATTTCAAAGTCTGTATTAAATGCCGGATACCGCTCTGATAAACAAAAGGGGCATGAGTTTTGTCGTATGCCGGCGGGTTACTGAGGCATTTACCGCAGGTTCTTGCCGAAGCGTCGATTTCTAATGTTGAGGCGCAACAAGAACAGCTGTTTGTATTTTTTTTAAAATTTATCGCGCAGGCATCGCATAAATCATCAGAATGATTGCAACTTAAATTGCATAAAATGCAGGTGGGTGGAAACAGGCAATCCTGTATAATATTGAACCAGTTGTTTACCATTTATTTTTTTCCAGGTTAACGGTTGGAAGAAATTATTTTCTAGAATTTTAAAGTTGGAGAGTAACAAAATGTCGGTAAGTCCCGCAATTGTACAAATGGGCAGCGCCTCATTGCTTCGTCATGATTGGCGTCTTGATGAAGTTCAGTCGTTGTTTGAAATGCCGTTCAACGATTTAATATTTACAGCGCAAACAGTACATCGAGAAAATTTTGATGCCAATGAAATTCAGGTCAGTAGTCTGCTGAGTATAAAAACCGGCGCTTGTTCTGAGGATTGTGGTTATTGTCCGCAGAGCGCTCGGTTTGATGCCGATTTAAAGCCCGAGGCATTGATGCCCGTTGAAGAAGTGCTCGAAGCTGCAAAACGTGCGAAAGATCAAGGGGCTTCCCGTTTTTGCATGGGCGCGGCCTGGCGCAGCCCTAAAGACCGCGATATTGATCGAGTTGTCGAAATGGTTCAGGGTGTTAAATCACTGGGTATGGAAACATGCGTTACTTTGGGAATGTTAACTGAAAAACAAACCCAGGTATTAAAACAAGGTGGACTCGATTATTACAATCATAACCTTGATACCTCCGAAGATTATTATTCTGAAGTTATAACCACCAGAACTTACCAGGATCGTCTAGACACTTTGGAACGTGTCAGGGATGCGGGAATAAATGTTTGTTGTGGCGGCATTGTTGGGATGGGTGAGAGCGATATTGATCGGGCAAAATTACTGATGGAACTGGCCAATTTACCAAAACATCCTGAAAGTGTTCCAATTAATATGCTGGTACAGGTGGAAGGAACTCCGATGGCTGGAACAGTAAAACTTGATCCAATTGTTTTTGTAAGAACCATCGCAGTAGCCCGAATATTAATGCCCGAATCAAGAGTCCGGTTGTCTGCAGGTCGAACTGAAATGAGTGATGAAATGCAGGCTCTGTGTTTTTTAGCGGGGGCAAATTCTATTTTTTACGGAGAAAAACTGCTGACAACAGATAATCCCATGACCAGTCAGGATCATGATTTGTTCAATAGATTAGGTGTCTATCCGGGAGGTTCGAGTCACACCTAATGTCGGGATATGACCATCAGTTTTCAGAACAAATAGACGAGATAAAACACCAGGGGCTTTATAGGATGCACCGTTTAATTGAAACGGCGCAAGGTGTATATATCAGGATGGATGGCAGGGAGCTACTAAATTTTTCCAGTAATGATTATCTGGGCCTGGCCAATCACCCTGGCATTGTTGCTGCCTTCAAACGTGCTGCTGATGATTATGGTATAGGCAGCGGTTCCGCACATTTGATTTGTGGGCACCATAGAGTTCATCATCAACTTGAAGAAGAATTGGCTGATTTTGTCGGCCGTGATCGTGTTTTATTATTTGCCAATGGATTTATGGCTAATTTGGGCATAATTTCCACGTTGATTGGTGCTGGAGATGCGGTTTTTGAAGACCGTTTGAATCATGCTTCGTTACTTGACGGTGGGATTATGTCTGGCGCACGTTTTTATCGTTACCAACATGCTGATTGCGAACATTTAAAAAAAATCATATCCCGTAGCCACGCAGAGAAAAAAATGATTGTGACTGATGGTGTTTTCAGTATGGATGGTGATTTGGCGCCGGTAGCTGATTTGGCCGCCATTGCAAATAGCAGTAATGCCCTGTTAATGATTGATGATGCACATGGAATTGGTGTTCTTGGCGAAAAAGGGGGTGGTGTTGTGGAAGCGTATCAGCAGACTCAGCATGACGTACCTGTGTTAATGGCGACATTGGGGAAAGGTTTTGGAACTTATGGAGCTTTTGTTGCGGGCTCAGAATCTCTAATTGATTGCCTGGTTCAAAAAGCCCGAACCTATCTTTTTACAACCGCATTGCCGCCAGCATTGGCCGAAGCGACACGAACCAGTTTGAAGCTGGTTATTCAGGAAGATTGGCGGCGTGAAAAACTTAAATTATTATCTGCCAGATTACAAAACGGTATTCGTCAGTTAGGTCTTGATTTAATAGAGACTCATTCAGCAATTCATGCAGTGCTGATTGGTGATAATCATCGCGCCAGTGAGATAAGTGCTAATTTGCTGAACATGGGTGTTTTTGTCAGCGCAATTCGACCACCAACCGTTCCCAAAGGCAAGGCAAGATTACGAATCACTTTGTCTGCTAACCATGAAAATCAGGATATTGATAAATTGCTTGCAGCACTAGAAAAAACAGTTATTTGATGCAATTATTCACTGAAACCTTGGGGCAGGGTAAAACAATAATTTTGGTGCATGGCTGGGCAATGCATAGTGGGATTTGGCATGATTTTGCAGAACAGCTTGCCAAAAACTACCAAGTTATTTTACTCGATTTGCCGGGTCATGGTCGAAGCAGCAAGCTAGAAGATTTTAATTTAGATAACATCCGGGAAGCATTAATTGAAGCTGTACCAAAACAACCCTGTTGCTGGATAGGTTGGTCGCTTGGAGTAAAAATTGTATTGGATATTTGTCAGTATTATCCAGAACAGGTCGAGTCATTAGTGTTATTGGCTGGAAATCCTCGTTTTACTGGTACTGAAAATTGGCCGGGTGTGGATGCTGATTTTTTACAGATGTTTAAGCACAGCTTTGAAAATAATGGGGAGGCCACTTTACAACGTTTTTTATTATTGCAACTGCAGGGAACAGAGCAAGCTAAACTGTTAGCAAAACACCTGAAAATGAGCATATCTCAATATAAAATTCCCGACAATTCAACTTTGCTTGCTGGTCTTGATGTTTTGCGTCAAGCTGATTTGAGACTGGCGCTGGCATCCGCTCAGTGTCCAGTTTCAATCATTCTTGGGGAGACTGATAAGCTGGTGCCAATGGAAGTAGGACAAGCGATGCAAGAAATCCAGTCCAATTGTGAATTGAATATAATTCGAAAGGCCGGACATCTTCCTTTTTTATCACATCAAGAAGAGGTCATTAAGGTTTTGCGGGACTTTCTGGCTTAACCGGGAAAAGTGTAAAATGGAAAAAAGCAATATTCAGCGTTCATTTGCAAGGGCTTCGGTTTCTTACGATGAATTTGCAAATTTACAAAGGAAAGTCGGCCTGAATTTATTGGAAATGCTTGCGGGCCAAATACCTGCCGGAGTTATTCTGGATCTTGGTTGTGGTACGGGGTTTCTAACCAGAGAACTTTCCCGAATTGTTGATCACAATAAAATTATTGCGATGGATTTGGCTTTCCCCATGTTAGAAGTGGCCAGGGAAAAACATGGGAATCAGTTTTTTTGTGCCGATATTGAAAGGCTGCCAGTTAGATCAGAGGCAATAGACTGGATTTTTTCTAATTTAGCTCTTCAATGGTGTGTCGATTTGCAGAAGGTTTTTTCGCAGTTTCGAAGCGTATTAAAACCTGGAGGACAGTTTTTTTTTTCCACTTTTGGGCCGAAAACATTTCAAGAGCTCAAGCAGTCCTGGGCAATGGTCGATGATTATAGTCATGTCAATCATTTTTATAGTGTCGAACAAATTCAGAGATTTATGGGTCAAGCCGGATTAACCACTTGCCAGATTGAGTGTATCAATCAGCAATCATATTATTCAAATGTGGTGACATTAATGAAAGAAATTAAAGGTATTGGCGCCCATAATATGACACAAAACAGAAATAGAAACATAACCAGTAAAAGGCAATTGCATGATTTGGTAGCTGCGTATGAAAAATTCAGGATTAATGGCAAGATATGTGCAACATTTGAAATTATCTATGTTGCCGGGAAATTAGCATAATGTCGAAAGGATTTTTTATCACTGGCACTGATACGGGTATTGGTAAAACTGTAGTAACCGGTGCTTTGATGCGCTATTTTAAGAATCAAGGCCAATCGGTGGCGGCGATGAAGCCAGTAGCATCAGGAGCTGTTCGGAAGAATGGGCAGCTGGTCAATGAAGATGCTTTATTTTTGCAGCAAAATGCTTCAGAAAATATCCAATATGATTTACTGAATCCCTATGTTTTTGAAGAGCCGGTTTCTCCGCATATTGCAGCAAAAAACCACGACACAACAATTAGTTTCGAATTGATTTCAAAAAATCTAAATCAATTGCAGAATGCATTTGAGGTTGTTATCGTCGAGGGTGTGGGCGGTTGGTTCGTGCCACTTGGTCCAAAAGTTGATGTTTCTGATTTGGCTCTATACCTGAATTTGCCAGTCATTATCGTTGTAGGGATCAGGTTGGGTTGCATTAATCATGCACGATTAACATTTGCCGCTATTCAAGAATCGAAGGTGAATGTGGTCGGTTGGGTGGCAAATTGTGTGGCGCCAGAAATGTTAGCCCAACAAGCGAATATACAAACGATTGCAGATTTTACTGATATACCGTTGTTGTCGGTTTTGCCTTATTTTTCTGGGCAAGCGTTGGAAAGTTTTGATGGAAATTTTAATTTCTAGGAAGCTGTCGGATTAAAGAGCAATTCGGGATGGCGAAAAAACTGAATTTTATTTGATTCAGATCAAATAAAAATTTTAAGTTCATGTACATAATGCGCACTCTTGTTATAAAACTAATAAAACACCGGAGGAAATATGTCATTAATTACTTGGACTGAAGAACAATTTGGTACGAAAGTTGGATTTGCTGATGATGAGCATAAAGGTATTTTTGATCGTTTGAACAAATTATATGATTTGGCGACGGGCGGTGCTGACCGGAGTGAAGTAGGGGCTGCACTCGATGATTTAATTGGGTATGTTGCTGATCATTTTGCCCATGAAGAGCGGGAAATGGAGGCAAAAGGATTTGGTGGCTTGGCCGCACATAAAGCAGAGCATGATGCTTTGGTCAATACTTGCGTTGATCTTCAGTCAAAATTTAAAGCTGGCGAAGCCGATGTTACTGAGGAAACCGGTGCGATGGTCAAAGGCTGGCTTGAAAACCATATTCCAACCTTTGATTTTGCGTATAGTGATGCCTTGAATAGTTAAAGGTAATCATTTGGTTCGTTATTGTTTTTCTGGCTATTTTAATTGAGCCGGAAAGGGATTCTCTATATTTTTTTGACGATAAGTGATTTAAGCTGTTGTAAAAAATGGGAAATCATTAAAAAAATATAAGACCGACTTACAATAATGAACTAAAATCAAAAAGGTCTGTGAGAGTTAATTTCACAGACCTTTTTTATGAGGTTGAGAAAAGCAAAAAATATTTTATGGTATAGAAAGTCCTCATAGGTTAAAATTAATCAATTAACTTGTACCGAATTCGTTGGATCAATTGAGTTAAGGAAGGAAACTCATGCGGTGCGAAGCTCATACAGAATTTCAAGAGTTTACAACTATAAAGAGGAGATTACTCCGTGAAAATAACTAAGCAATTATTCGCTGGTATAGCCTTGATGGCATTCAGCTTGGGAACTGCTTATGCTGATTACACCCTGAATTTGATGAAAGGTGTAACCGAACAAAGTAATGAAATCTACGATCTCCATATGTTAATTTTATGGATTTGTGTTTTCATCGGCATAGCTGTTTTTGGGACCATGTTCTATTCGATTTATCATCACAGAAAATCGAAAGGACATGAAGCTGCCCAATTTCATGAAAGTACCAAGGTGGAAATTATCTGGACAATTATTCCAACGGTAATTTTGATTAGTATGGCGATTCCTGCAACCAAAACTCTGTTGACACTGGATGATGTCGAGAATTCTGAAATGACTATAAAAGTGACAGGATGGCAATGGAAATGGCAATATGAATATCTTGATGAAGAGCCCAGTTTTTTCAGTACCCTAGATGCTGCCAGTAATGAGGCGCGACAAGTCGGCTCAGGTATTGACCCAACAACCGTCCCTAATTATCTGTTAGATGTTGATAAACCATTGGTTGTACCCATTAAAACAAAAATCCGTTTTTTGTTTACAGCGGGTGATGTTCTACATTCATGGTGGGTTCCTGATTTAGGTTGGAAAAAAGACACGATCCCCGGTTTTTTTACAGAAGCTTGGACTTATATTGACAAGCCAGGTGTTTATCGTGGTCAATGTGCTGAATTGTGTGGTAAAGACCATGGTTTTATGCCAATTGTTGTGGTCGCCCTGGAAAAAGATGAATATGATGAATGGCTTGATAATTATCCGGATAATGGAGCCGCCAGCTATCCAGATGGGACATGGGCGGCTCAAGCAGCTTGCGCAGGTTCTGAATGTACCAAAGATGAGTTAATGCAGATTGGTGAAACTGTTTATACTAACAATTGTGCCTCTTGTCATATGCCGGGCGGTGAAGGAATTGCAGGAACTTTTCCTGCAATTTCGGGTAGTCCTATAGTAACAGGAGATATTGCAGGTCAGATTGGCTTAATGTTGAAAGGTAAGGGCATGATGCCAGCTTTTGAGCAGAGCATTAGTGATCTGGAATTTGCAGCTGTCGTTACTTATACGAGAAATGCATTAGGTAATAATGTCGGCGACTTGGTTCAGCCTGCAGAAATTGCGGCAATGAAATCTAAATAGTATAAATGTCTTGTTGAGACTAAAAGTAAATTATTGACTATAAATTGAGGTATTAATTATGTCTGCGGTAGTGACTGAGCATGATGATCATCATGATCATGGCCCTGAAAAGGGTCTTTTAAGGTGGGTTTTTACCACTAACCACAAAGATATTGGGACCTTGTATCTGGTATTTGCACTGGCTATGTTCTTTGTTGGTGGGACCATGGCTTTGATTATCAGATCGGAACTGTTTCAGCCGGGGATGCAGTTTGTCGAACCCCAATTCTTTAACTCCATGACCACTATGCATGCTTTGGTTATGGTGTTTGGAGCGGTGATGCCCGCCTTTGTCGGATTGGCAAACTGGATGATTCCAATGATGATTGGCGCACCAGATATGGCGTTGCCGAGAATGAACAATATGAGTTTTTGGGTGTTGGTTGCTGGCGTTTTGCTTTTAGCTAGCACTTTATTCATGGAAGGAGGCGCACCTGCATCAGGTTGGACCTTATACCCGCCATTGGTATTACAGACTGGTAATGCCCTGCCATTTGCAATTTTTTCAGTACATTTACTGGGCATTTCTTCAATTATGGGAGCGATTAATATTATCGCAACGATTTTCAATATGCGCGCTCCAGGCATGACGTTGATGAAAATGCCATTGTTTGTCTGGACCTGGTTGATTACTGCGTTTTTATTAATTGCTGTGATGCCAGTATTTGCCGGCGGTGTAACAATGCTGTTAACGGATAAGTTTTTTGATACCAGCTTCTTTGATGCCGCGGGTGGTGGTGACCCCGTTTTATATCAGCACATTTTCTGGTTTTTCGGGCATCCTGAAGTTTATATAATGATTTTGCCAACATTTGGTGTGGCTTCAACCATTATTCCTGTTTTTGCCAGAAAGCCATTGTTTGGCTATAGCTCAATGGTTATTGCAACGATTGGGATTGCATTTTTGTCATTCATTGTTTGGTCGCATCACATGTTTACGGTTGGCATGCCAATGGCCGGCGAATTGTATTTTATGTACGCAACAATGATGATTGCGATTCCAACTGGAGTCAAAATTTTCAACTGGACTGCTACCATGTGGAAAGGCTCGATGACCTTTGAAACTCCCATGCTATTTTCAATCGCTTTTGTTGTGTTGTTCACCTTGGGCGGGTTTACTGGGTTGATGATGGCTTTGGCACCGTTGGATTTTCAATATCACGATACCTATTTTATTGTTGCTCATTTCCACTATACCTTGGTCCCTGCTTCAATCTTTATTTTGCAGGCAGCTGCATATTATTGGCTGCCAAAGTGGACCGGACATATGTATAACGAAAAATTGGCACAACTGCACTTTTGGCTGTCAGCAATTTCTGTAAATATTTTGTTTTTCCCACAGCATTTCCTTGGTTTGGCAGGCATGCCAAGAAGAATTCCAGATTATGCAGTCCAATTTGCAGATTGGAATATGATTTCAAGTATTGGTGCATTTATCTATGGATTTAGCCAGTTAATCTTTTTATATATTGTAATTCAAACCATTAGACAAGGAACCGGTGAGAAGGTGACTGATGAGGTTTGGGAGGATGCTAAAAAACACGGACTGGAATGGCATTTGCCATCACCACCTCCTTATCATACGTTTACAACTCCACCTAAAGTTATTCCTACAGAACATATTTAGAGGAAAATCTTCTATCCTGAATAGCCTTTGGTTGATTCAGGGTAGAAATGAAAATGAATAGAAAAAATAAAAACATTCTGGTTGCGGTTATTTTGTTTATCATCGCTACGGCGATTTATGTCCTAGCAGTTATGAAAGCAGTTTCTCAATGAGTGAAGTAATAGAGCAAAAAAATATAAAGCTAGTTAAGAAGTTGCTACTCGTTGTATTAGCTATGTTTGGGTTTGGTTATGCGCTGGTGCCGATTTATGATGTTTTTTGTGATATTACTGGATTGAATGGCAAGGTTGAATTGAGTGCAGCCAATGAAGGCCAGTATGAAATTGATACGGGTCGTGAGGTTACTGTGGAGTTCATTACATCATTAAATGAAACGACACCTATGAAATTTCGGGCCATAACAAAAAAACTGAAAATACATCCCGGGAAGTATTATACAGTTGATTTTCTTGCTGAAAACTCTACTGATAGACCCATGATTGCTCAAGCCATACCAAGTATTTCACCAGGTGCAGCTGCAGAATATTTTCATAAAACAGAATGTTTTTGTTTTACAGAACAAAAATTTGCAGCTCATGAAAGTAAAACTATGCCAGTTCGTTTCGTCGTTGATCCAGAACTTCCGGAAAGATATAAAACAATAACGTTGGCTTATACATTTTTTGATAACACTGACAAAACAGTTAAAAATTAGATAGGGGAAGAATATGTCTACAAGTGGCAATTATTACATTCCGCATAAAGCAACATGGCCAGTCATGGTTACAATTGGTTTGTTGTTAATGCTAGTGGGTTTCGCAAATCATTTGAACGGATCAACCATTGGTTCAACCTTAATGGTATTGGGCTTGATGGTTTTTTTGTTAATGCTCGCTGGCTGGTTTACGCTACAAGCTATTGAGAGCGAATCAGGAATGTACAACACGCAGGTTGGTGTTTCATATCGAATGGGCATGATGTGGTTCATTTTTTCGGAAATCATGTTTTTTGCCGTATTTTTTGGCACCCTCTGGTACACGCGTAATTTGGTTGTGCCTTGGTTAGGCGGAATTGGCGATGGGCCAGGCCGTTCATCACATGAATTATGGCAATCTTTTGAAGCAATGTGGCCGACCAATGGACCGGGTGAAGTTGGTGGGGATTTTGAGCCAATGGGTGCTTGGGGAATCCCTTTTTTTAATACCTTGATTTTGTTAACAAGTGGTATTACCTGTACTTGGGCGCATCATGGTTTATTAGCAAAAAATCGCGATCAGTTGCTAAAAGGGTTGATGGCAACAGTAGGATTAGGTTTTTTGTTCGTTAGCTTGCAAGCTTTTGAATATTATGAAGCTTATCATGATATGGGCTTGACTTTAGGTTCAGGAATTTATGGTTCAACCTTTTTTATGTTAACCGGTTTTCACGGTTTTCATGTCTGTGTGGGTGCAATCATACTCAGTGTGGTTTTATTTCGTAGCTGGAAAGGTCACTTTACGCCGGAAAACCATTTTGCCTTTGAAGCTGCTGCTTGGTATTGGCACTTTGTGGATGTTGTCTGGCTAGGTCTTTTTGTATTTGTTTATATGCTCTAAGTTATACTAGTCACTACAAAAGAAAGCGTTGCCTTGAAAAAGGCAGCGTTTTTTTTTGTCTACTTTTTGTGGATTGCGAAAATTGCACTAATTCCAATAAGTCCTCATATATTCCTTCCCCTGATAGAGAAGGCGGTGATGTGGATAATTTGAATATAGACTTGTTGGGATTGGTATTTTTAAGAGTCTGTTTATTTGGTATTGCCTTTTAATTGTCCGGGATTGCTGTTCGAAGCAGGTTGATGCATTTTCGTGCCAATACCATGCGGCTTGATCAGTCCGGTTGCCACTGCAATAAAAAGAAAAATAAAGAGTAGAATAGACAGACTGATACGGAAAGTGAGGGCATTGACGGTTTTTTTAGAATGTTCTTCGTAATTGACTAAATGAAACAAGGCTTTGCCCAAGCTGAAAAGAATAGCTATAAACGCAATAACAATAATAATTTTGACCATGCTGAAAAGTTTTTTGTATAAGAAAAATCTTATTTTCAGGTAATCTGTAAATTTTGCAATAAAAATTTCGAGTAATTGACTTAAATGATAATTAAGCTGGGCCAAAATAGATTGAAACTTAATGTTTTTCCAACATTAGTGTTCCTTGCGTTACTAGCATTATTAATTTTTTTAGGGCTTTGGCAACTTGATCGTGCCGAGGAAAAACGGCAATTACTTAAGTTAAATGATAAAAGATCATCAACTCAAATTTTGCTGTTGACTGGCGAGACACCAGATAATCCCAATAAATTACGCTACCGTGAAGTTCAATTGTCAGGAACTTATGATGAAGAACATCAGTTTTTAATTGATAATCAAATTGTAAATGGGCAGCCGGGATATTTTGTGATGACGCCTTTGATTCTGTCAAAATCAAACCGTGCTGTTCTTGTTAATCGGGGCTGGGTTCCTTTAAAAAAAGATCGCTCACAATTACCTGAAATCTTGTTGCCAGCGAAAACCCAAGTAAAGATTAAAGGTCGGATAAATACATTTCCAAGTGTAGGCATTGAATTGGCCGGAGCCGAGATTCCAACGCCAGGATGGCCGGCGGTAGTTCAAATCATTGATCAAGAGATCTTATCAGATAGATTAGGCTATCCCTTGTTTAGTTTTCAGATAGAGTTAAACCCTGATGAAAACTATGGTTTTGTCAGGCAATGGCATGAGGCTAGAATACTTACTCCTGAAAAACACCAAGCTTATGCTTTTCAATGGTTTGCCTTGGCTTTAACCCTTTTTGGATTATTTTTCTGGATAAATTTTAAAAAAGAAATTGATGAATAAACAATTAACACGAAATCGACTTATTATTGTCATGGTCTTCGCCATGTCAGTGATTCCATTCATTATTGCCTGGTTTTTATTTCAGAACCCTGAATGGTTGGAAACCGGGACTAACCGGGGGAAATTGATTAGTCCACCTGTAGCTACTGAATTACAAGATTGGCAAGGGTTAGATGAATTTTCAGTGCGGCATATGAGTGAATTAAAAGGCCGCTGGGTTATGGTTAATTTGGTTTCTGGTCCAGAATGTAAACAACAGTGTCAAGAAGCGATACATAAAACCAAACAAATGCGCCTGATGTCGAATAAGGATTTAACCCGAATTCGTCGTATAGTAGTTTTTTTGACAGACATTGATTTGAAAAATAATAAGGGATTATGGCAAAACGATACCAGATTATTACGAGCCAGGCCCTCACAGCAGCTTTCAAAAAAATTGCTTAAAATCAGAAATGGGAATGTTCCTGATGGAATGCTGATGATTATGGATCCTTTAGGCAATTTAATGATGGAATATGAACCAGGATTCAATCCTTATGATGTACTGAAAGACCTAAAAAAATTATTAAAAATATCTCAGATTGGCTAACGGAAAAAACATGTTTCGACCTATTACACTTTTTTGTTTGATTCTAGCATTTACAGTTATTGTATTAGGCGCTTATGTGCGACTAAGTGATGCTGGTCTCGGTTGTCCTGATTGGCCCGGTTGTTATGGAAAAGCCATTGTCAGTGGTGATGCTGATTTTGCCAAACAAGCGAAGCAGATGTTTCCGGATAAGCCTTTGGATGTAAAAAAAGCCTGGAAGGAGATGGGGCATCGCTATGTGGTCGGATTGCTCAGTTTTTTCGTGTTGATATTGGCTATTTTAGCCTGGCGACAACAGTCACATCGGAGCTCTGCCATTATTTCAACATTACTGCTGCTGGTGTTAATAGCGCTACAGGCTGCACTGGGAATGTGGACTGTCAAATTAAAAACCATGCCCATGATCGTAACCAGCCATCTTTTGATTGGATTGTTAACTTTCTGGCTGATTTTTTGGATTTATTTGCGAAGTAAGCCGGGGCTGACTAAAAGAAAAGTGAAAGTTAGCACAAGCAAAGGATTATTGGTTCTAGGAATGATGGTTTTATTTGTCCAGGTTTTTCTGGGCGGTTGGGTAAGTACCAATAATGCGGCTTTAGCTTGCCAGGGATTCCCCCAATGTAATGGTAGTTGGTGGCCGGATGTTGATTATCTCGATGCGCTCAATATTTTTGAAGGCTTGATAACGGGCTATCAAGGTGTCTTGTCGTTTCAGGGGCAGATTGCAATACACTGGTTACATCGAGTTGGTGCTTTGTTGAGCTTTTTAATATTGACTGGCGTGATGCTCAATGCAACTTCAAGTAACAACCCGAAACCAGTTCGCAGAGGTGGATTGGCATTGGCTGTTGTATTGATGATCCAGATTACATTGGGTATTTTGCTGATCAAGTTAGGTATCCCTTTATGGGCGGCATTGTTACATAATGCATTTGCTGCATTATTAATGTTACCACTCATTTATATTGGTTTTTACAGTAAATATTCCTTTCCTGAAGAGGTTTCAGAACTTGGCCATGTTTCCCAACCAGAACCTTCAGCCCCTGTTGCTGCGCCTATTCCGGTTGAAGAAGAATATCAAGAGCCTGAACCAGAATCTTTATTTTTACGCCTAAAAACACAATTACATAAAACTCGCACAGGCTTAGGTGGTGTTCTTACGGGATTATCGCTAAAGCAAAAAACCATTAATGCTGATTTACTGGAGGAAATCGAGAACAGCTTGATTATGGCGGATGTCGGGATAGAAGCCACACAAGAAATTATTGCTAAATTAACTGAACGAGTTGAGCATCATCAATTAAATGATGCGGAGGCGTTGTCTGAGGCTTTGAAACAGGAATTATTGGATATCCTTGAGCCTTGTGATAAGCCATTAGAAATTCCGCAACAAGATAGTCCTTTTGTGATTCTGGTTGTTGGCATCAATGGAGTGGGCAAAACCACAACCATTGGAAAAATGGCAAAACGCCTTCAAATGCAGGGCCATAGTGTGATGTTGGCAGCTGGTGATACTTTCAGGGCAGCTGCTGTGGAACAACTTCAAACCTGGGGAGAAAGAAATAATATTCATGTCGTTGCACAACATACCGGGGCTGATTCAGCTTCTGTAATTTATGATGGTGTGCAGTCAGCAAAAGCAAAAGGAGTTGATGTTTTGATTGCTGATACCGCTGGGCGCCTGCACACCAAATCTAATTTAATGGATGAATTAAAAAAGGTTAAACGGATAATGACAAAAGTTGATGCTAATGCCCCACATGAGGTGTTATTGGTTTTGGATGCTGGAACCGGACAAAATGCTTTGTCACAAACCAAACAGTTTAATGAAACAGTTTCAATAACGGGAATCGCATTGACTAAGCTGGATGGCACGGCAAAAGGGGGAGTTATTTTTGCATTGGCTAAACAATTTGGAATACCGATTCGATTTATTGGTGTGGGCGAAGGAATTGATGATTTACAGGATTTTCACGCCAAACAATTTGTTGATGCGTTGTTTTCATCATAAATTGTACTGATGATGTTGAAATTTGATCGTGTCTTTAAAAGATATCCTGATGGGGGAGATGCATTAATTGATATCAGCTTTCAATTAAAAAAAGGAGAAATGGTCTTTTTGACGGGTCATTCGGGTGCGGGTAAAAGCACCCTGCTAAAACTTATTGCAGTGATGGAACGCTGTACTCGGGGTCAGTTATTTTTTGAAGGGCAAAATCTGAATCGTATTAAGGAAAAGAAGATTCCATTCGTTAGACGTCAGCTAGGGCTGATATTTCAGGATTATAAATTACTTCATAATCGCACTGTTTTTGATAATATTGCTTTACCCTTGGTGGTTTCTGGCTTTGGCTATCAGGAGATTGTCAGACGAGTCAGGGCAGTTCTGGAGCAAGTTGGTTTGTCCGGAAAGGAAAAAAAATTTCCTTTAGCCTTGTCAGGGGGAGAACAACAGCGAGTAGGTATAGCTCGGGCGGTCATTAACAAACCAAAACTGATTTTAGCTGATGAACCGACCGGCAATCTTGACCCTGAATTATCGGGCGAGATTATGAGTTTATTTGGCAGGTTCCAGCAAGTTGGTGTTACAATCCTGATTGCTAGCCATGATTATGCTTTGGTGGAGAAATTTCATACCCGGGTATTACATCTTGATCATGGGCGATTGGTTGAAGATTGGCATGAAACAAAGCGGAGTTAAATCAAATCATTCTCGTCTTAAGGACAATGTTAGTTATAAAATAAATGCCTATGGGGCATTGCATGCCCAGGCTTTATTTTCTAGTTTAGGACGATTAATCAGAAATCCCGTCACTTTTGCTATGACGGTGACAGTTTTGGCAGTGGCTTTGGCACTGGCGGCTGGTTTTTTTCTGTTGGTTGCAAATGTTCAGCAATTAACAGGAGCTTTGGAAGACAGTAACCATGTGTCGGTATTTTTACAACCGCATGTAACAGAAAAACAAGGGCGAGAACTTGCAAATAAGTTACGAGAAGATACCCGGATCAGCCAGGTTACATTTATTTCCAAACAGCAGGCATTGGAAGAATTTAAACAATACAGCGGTTTTGGCGAAGTTCTCAATGTACTGGAAAGCAATCCTTTACCTCATGTCATTCAAATTTTACCTGAAAGTATGTTATCCGATGAGAGTTTGACCAGTGATCTGATTATCAAGCTGAAAAATTTGCCGGAAGCTGATTTCGTGCAAATGGATATGGCATGGCTAAAGCGGCTACAGGCCATGATTCATTTAGCGAACCGGGGAGTTTTGATTTTGTCCGTTGTTTTAGCTCTGGGCATTTTATTTATTACGGGTAATACGATTCGGCTGGAATTGCAAAATAGCCGGGATGAAATTCAAATAGCACAACTTGTTGGAGCAACACATGCCTTTATTCGCAGACCTTTTTTGTATAGCGGGTTTTGGTATGGGCTTATTGCTGGTGCTGTCGCCTGGATTTTGGTGAGCTTGATGCTTTTATTAATTCAGCAGCCTCTTGATCAACTGATTGGTCTTTATGAAGGGCAATTTAGGGTACGCTTTTTTAGCTTTAAGGAAACAGTCATGCTATTTATGATCTCTGTAGGTCTTGGTGTTTCAGGTGCATGGATAGTGCTGCATAGTCAAATTCAGCAATTGAAACCGGAAAAATAGCGAAATAAAATGACCGATTCCATGACAACTATTTTGACCATCGAGAAAGAGGCCTCCCATAAGGAAAATCTCGATACCAATTTGTCAAGAGAATCATTTCATCTACTTTGGGCTGACAGTATTGAACAAGGCTTGGAATTGGCCTTGCTACATGGTCCTGATGTGGTTTTATTAAACTCCGGGCTGTCACCTCATTCAGTTTTTGATGCCAGGCAGCGATTACAGAAGATTATTCACTCAATTGGAGCATCGGTGATTTTGCTGGGAGAGCCAGATAAGGAGTCTTTTAATTCATCATTAGACAATGGCCGTGTTGATTTTTTAACCTTGCCAGTTGGCAAGGAAGAATTATTGGCCCGGCTGAATACCCATCTGCAAATTTCCCGGTTACAAAGGGAGCTAACAGAGTCCAAGGCTAAATTATCTGGTATTTTATATCATGCCCATCTGGGTATTGCCTATACAGACAGGTTTTATCGGCTTAACAATATTAACGATCAATTCGTTAAACTATTGGGCTATGTGGACAGCAAGCCCATGACACTTTTCGATCTGTTTCCGGGAACAGTTGAGAAGCACAGGCAATTGAAGCGGCAAATTGAAAAGGCAGTAAACCGTCATGGTTTTTTTGAGTCGGAATTAAAAGTCTGTCACCAGAATGGTTCATCAAGATGGTGCAAAATCAGGGCAGGATCAATTATTCCAGGAAAAATTGAACAGGGAATGATTTGGTCTTTTGAGGATATTACCGAAAAAAAAATAATTGAAGACGAGTTGCAACTGGCGGCCACCGTATATCAGGTTACCGGAGAAGCAATCATATTGCTGAATATCGATCATCAGATCGTCAGTATTAATCCTGCTTTTTCAGCCATGACCGGGTTTACAAAAAATGACATTACTGAAATTGCATTCAGTAATTTAATACAAGAAGATACTGACTTAAGTAGTTATCTTGATATTTGCGATCATTTGCAGAAGCAGTTACGCTGGAAAGGCGAATTAAAAATAAAGCGATTCAGCGGGCCAGCTTTTGTGGCTTATACACGCATTGATGTGGTAACCCGAACTGATGGCAGCATCGCCCAGTTTGTTTGTGTATTATCTGATTTTACTGAGCGCAAAAAATACGAGGAAGAATTACGTTTTCAAGCTGAATATGATGCCTTGACTCAGTTACCCAATCGAAAGCTGTTTTTCCATCGTTTGCAATTGGCTTTGAATGGCGCAAAACGTTATTTGCACAGCGTGGCGCTACTGTATCTTGATTTGGATAAATTCAAATGGGTTAATGATAACTTCGGACATGGTCGAGGGGATGAGGTGCTGTTTGAGGTAGCCCAAAGACTTAAACAATGTATCCGTGAAGTTGATACGGTTGCCCGAATTGGTGGCGATGAGTTTGTTATTATTTTGAATGGCACATCGAAACAGTTAATTCAGTCTACCGTACAACGGATACTTGAAGCTATCAATTTGCCGGTTTGTAATAATGTAATTGCTTTTAACGTTACTGTGAGTATTGGAGTGGCCTTGTTTCCAGATGATGCCCAGGATCTAGAAAAACTGGTTTTGATGGCGGATCAGGCGATGTATAAAGCAAAAAGAAAGGGGGGCGCGGCTTACTGTTGGCATTCAATGAGCGATTAGATAATCATGATCTTAAACAAAATCAATTTCGATAAGTTAAAGAGCCTGCGGATTTTATATGTTGAGGATGATGCAGAAACGCGGGAAGAACTCGAGTTGCTATTAAAACAGCGGGTTATGAGTCTTTATGTTGCTAATAATGGTGCTGAAGGCTTTAAGTTGTTTCAAAAATATCGGCCGGATGTGGTTATTACTGACATACAAATGCCGTTAACGAATGGTTTGGCGATGTCGGCAGATATTAAACATCTTGTACCAGAGCAGCATATTATTATTTTAAGTGCCTATAATGATGTCGAATACGCATTCAGGGCAATGAAGCTGGGCATACAGCATTATCTGACCAAACCAATTAATATCGAACGGTTATTGAAACTACTTGAGAAAATTGCTGAACAAATTCAGTTACAAAGTGAATTGGCGAAAAGCCAGAAACTGTTGCAGCAATATAAATTAATGGTCGACGAACAAGCAATCGTTGCAAAATTTAATCTTGATGGCGAAGTCACCTATGTTAATGACCGTTTTTGTGACTTATCCGGATACAGTCAAGAGGAACTCATTGGCAATTTTTATCCATTTTTATACCAGGTTGATGGAGATTTAGAAAAATTTCTGGATTTTCTAAAGCAATTGGCTGGTAAACGGAAGTGGCACAGCGTTATTAAAAATAAAACCAAGCAAGGCAAAGCATTCGTTGCTGATGTGATTATAACGGCAATTGTCGACGAAAAAAATCAAGTCGAGGAATATGTTGCCATGATGGTCGATATTACCCATTTGTTTAACCAGCATGAATTAGATACCGCTGACCTGAAAAAAGATCTGGATCAACAAAAACATTTTTTAGCCGAATATGAACGGGCTTTGGATGTCGGTTCATCACTCTGTGTTATTGGAAATGATGGTTTGATTCAAAGTGTCAATCAAAATTTTTGTAACAGTCTACAGTGTCAGGCTAAAGATCTGATTGGCCAATCGTATTGTGGCTTGATATCTCGTAAAAAAGCAGGTCTAGAGGTTAAAAATTTTCAACAACGCGTTTTACATAGTATTCAACGACATGGACATAGTGCGGAGCTGTTAAAATTAAAATATGGTGAGGGTCCTGAAAAGACATTCAGTAGTGTGATCGTCGGCATTAAAAATTTACAAGGTGATAATCATTGTTATCTGGCGCTTAGTCAAGATATCACCGAATCGATTAAATTGAATGAAGATATTCTTGAGACCCAAAAAGAATTTATTTATTTGATGGGAGAGGTTGTTGAAAATCGAAGTCATGAAACCGGAAAACATTTAAAAAGAGTAGCCGAAATTTCACGTTATTTGGCTGAAAAGTTAGGTTTGGGAGATGAATTTTCGGAAATGCTCGGAATAACCTCGCCGATGCATGATATTGGTAAAATTGGCATTTCTGATGCAATTTTGCACAAGCCGGGACGGTTGACAAAGAGTGAGTTTGAAATCATGAAAACCCATTCCCAGCTGGGTTTTGATATACTCAAAAAAATGGACAAGCCCTTGATTCAAATGGCCGCCCGGATTGCCCATGAGCATCATGAACACTTCGATGGAACCGGTTATCCCGTGGGCTTAACAGGTGAAGAGATCTCAATAGAAGGCCGAATTGTTGCTTTGGTAGATGTCTTTGACGCCTTGGGAAGCAAGCGGATTTACAAAGAACCCTGGTCAGATGATACGATTTTAGCGTATATCCAAAGTAAAAAAGGCAGACAATTTGATCCGCAGTTAGTCAATTTATTGACTGAGCATTATGATGAGATCATAGCAATTCGCAACCAGCTTTCGGATTAACAGAATAAATTCGATTGCAGGATGAAATTTAAAATTATGTTTGTATTTCTGCTTTGGTTTGCAAAAACTGCCGTTGCGGAAGAGAGAGTTTCACAGTATCAGAATTTAACCCTTGATGATTGTATTCGAATTGCATTAGAGAAACATCAGTCATTACAGGTTTCCCAGGCAGCCGTAGAAATGGCCGAAGCGCAATATCAGCAAGCGATGTCAGCTTATTGGCCGCGGCTGGATATTAATGTTAGTGCGAGCAGGGCGGATCAAGATCGTACTTTTTCTTTGCAGGGCTCAGTATCCCTACCCAGCGAGCTTGCTAATATTGGGCCAAAACCAATTAAATCCATTCCTTTGGATATGGATATAAAATTGATGGATCGCGATATTTTGTCTGCGTCTATTAACTTAACCTATCCAGTTTTTACTGGCGGCAAAAGGCATGCTATAGCAAACCAGGCTAAGCACGGTGTTGAAATTGCGAAACAAGGGCTTCGCAAATCGACCTTGAGTATTATTCGAGATATTAAACGCTTTTATTATGGGGCTGAATTTGCTCGTCAAATGGAACAACTAACCTCTGATACCCTGGAGCGATTCCAGGTCATTGATGAGTTGACAGAATTGTTATTCCAAAACGGTTCGTTAAGAGTTAAAAAGACCGATTATTTACGTACCAAAACAACAACCGCAATAACCCGCGCCATGTTGCACGAGGCTCACTATGCTACAGAGCTGGCGCATCAAGCATTAGCCAATGCCATGGGGCTTGAGTGGACAGAAGAATTAAGCCTTCAGTTTAATCATGAACCGTTTCGTTTAAATCAGGAGCTACGAGCATTGATTGAAGATGCTCAGAAATTTAATCCCGATATTCAACGCCTAAGTCTGGCTGTTAAGGCTTCTGGAGAAAAAATTACAGAAGCACGTAGTGGTTATTACCCTAAACTGGGATTGGGGGTTACTGCTCATAAAATCTGGAGTGATTTTGATAGTGGGCTGATTAATTCAGATAATCAGGAAGGATGGACCATAGGAGTTGAGTTGAAATGGAATTTGTTTGATGGCTTTAGAACATCGGGAAAAGTGGATCAGGCCAAAGCAGGGTTAAGAAAATTAGAAAGTCAAAAGGTTCTTGTAAATCAAGCAACAGCGCTGCTTATTAAACAACATTTATTGCGTCTAAAATCAGCAAATCAGCAAATTGATGATTTGTTAACGGCTGTGAAGTATGCTGCCCAAAACCGTGACCTCCATATTCGCGCTTATCGTGAGGAGATGGTTAAAACAGAAGACGTACTTGAATCACAAGTCACTGAAGCATTTGTACAGGGGTCTTTATATCGTGCTAGATATAATCTTAATAAAGCACTCTATTCCCTGGAATTTCAGGTTGGGAAAAATATTAGCGCAATGAAATAAAAGAGAAAGGGAAATGGGCAAATTTGTTATTGGCATTTTGTTAATCATATTTTTTATAGAAATTACGAGTGCCGAAGAATCTGACAATTATCCTGAATATATAATTGGCGTGAATCAAAATCTAATTCCTGATTTAACACCTACCGAGTCAAGTTTGGCTTTGAAACTGATTGATAAGGATTTTGGGGAATTTGCCAAGCTTCGTGTTTCCCATATTAATTATGATGATTTAGCCAAAATGCGGAAGGACTTTAATAATGGCAGGTTTGATTTTATTATTTTGCCTTCTATTGAAATTATTAAAAATTTTGAGAAAGAACAACTAGGTGAAGCGCTTACGCTTTCTTCTCGCGGTCAATTTTTGGATTTGTTGCTTGTGATTTCCAGAAACAATGAGGGAATTCATGATTTTTCAGATTTAAAAAATCGAAAAATAAGTATTCCCGATAATGATGAATTAACTGATATTTACCTAAAAACCTTAGTTTATCGTTCAGGCGGTACGGATAATTGTTTTTTTTCAAAAATCGATAAATTCCCGACTTCTCAGCGCTTGATATTGCAACTGTTTTTTAAGCAAACTGATGCAATCGTTATTTTTCAGAGCCAGCTTCAGCTGGCATTGGAAATGAATCCAGTCATTGCAGAAAAAATAAAGGTAGTTGATAAGTATGAAGCTGTTCCAGCAGCTATGGGGTACTTTAGTCAAAATGTGGATAAAAGTTTACAAGAATATATTATTTCCAGCCTGTTGAAATTTCAGCGTACGGTCAGAGGGAGACAGTTACTGCTTTTATTTAAAACCGATGAATATAGACGAGCAAATTGGACACATTTGGAGCCACTGATAAAGCTATATAATGAATACAAGTTGTTAAAAAAAAATACAGATAGTCGGAGGGGGTGTCCTGCTGAGTTATAAAGCGCTTCTAGCAAATACAGAGAGTTCTTAGGGCTGATATTTTAATTTTAACATATTGGTTTTTAACTAATAAATAACAAATAACAGCTACTGTTAGACTTTTTGACTGTATTAATATACCCTTAAACGGTTTATGATTTTTCTGCAGCCATAATTGTCTGATTTTTGCTCAATGATTGCTCTTGTTGCGTTGTTTTTACTGCTAAGCTTTAACGCTGATTGTGTTTGTGCAGATCAAAAAGCACAAAATGATGAGCATTTAAATTTTGGCATTTATAGACCCTCATTAAGTAATTATGTTGATTTAGCTGATATCGAAATTTCTTTGAAATACTGGTTACGGGAAGTTACCCGTGATCTCGCTATACAAACGACAGAAACTTATTTTTTTGAAAACTATCAGGATTTAAGTGAATCCTTTTCCAAGGGAGACATTGATGTATTTGTTGCTCCACCGCTTGCTGTCGTCATGTATTTTGACAAGGAATTACTTGCAGAGGGTTTTTATAATAAAGGGAATAGTCATGAGGGAGATGCCTTGTTGCTTTTGGCGCGTTCCAAAGTGATTGAAGACCTTGGACATCTGGCCGGAAAAAAACTGATTTTACCGGCTAATGATAAATTGGCTGAATTTTTTTTGGAAACAGTGACCCTGGAAACCTCTCGTAAGGCTCTTGCTGATATTTTTCCGACGATTGTAACAGCAAAAAAAATGAACCGAATTATCTTGAGTTTGTTTTTTGGTCATTCGGATGTGGCGGTTGTTTATAAGAGTAGTTATGAAGTTATGGTTGAAATGAACGCTCAGATTAATTCCCGAATAAAAATATTAAAATCATTTCCTGTCTTGTCAAAAAACATAGGATTTATACGCAAGAGCTATCCTAAACGAAAATGGGTTGTTGATAATATTCAGAATTTCACGACTAATCCGAGAGGACGGCAAATTCTGAATATTTTCCAGTGTTCTGCTGTTGGAATTACTTCGGTCAAGGTTCTTGAGCCATTTGAACAGTTCTACCAGAGTTATTTGTCATTGAAAAATCAACAACTAATTAACAAAATTTAAGTAATATTTAAGTATCATGCCTTAGAGTTGCTTTGTTCGTTTTGCGAATTTTGCAAACAACAAATAAATTTTTGGTGAGGCTAATGGAACAAAATAGGAGAATCAATGAATCTTTTTCTTACCTAACGATGCTTTTGATGATTTTTTTTCTCTCAATAGCCAAGGCTGGGAATAATGGGAAAATTGTTTTTGTCCAGGACGGTATTGGGGAACTGCAAAAATCAGAGAAACAAATTGCTATAAATTTTTGGGATGATTATTTCAATAAAAGGACAAAAAACTATTCAGTTTCTTCCTCGGTGACTAGTATTGATAAATTTATGAAACATCTCGATGGCGGTAAAATTGATTATGTGCTTCTTGATGGTTCAAATTATATTCAATATTATCATCGCTTAGAGCCAAATTTAACAGATGAGGCATGGCTGGTGCAACGTACGGAACACTCTTTTGAAGAGTTTGTGCTGCTAGTGAGGCAAGAAACAAATATCGATCATTTTCGGCAATTAAGAAACACTGTATTTTCCCTGCATTCTGGTTATGGCTTGTTAAGACTGTATCTTGAACAGCTTGTCTTGAAAACTTCCAACATGTCAATTACTGATTATTTTAAGGAAATTCGGGATGCCAAAACCGAATCACAGGCCATTTTGGATGTTTATTTTTCCAATAGCGATGCTTGCGTTGTTGCAAAACATGTCTTTGATGATGCCATTGAACTCAATCCAGCCATTAAGGAAAAAATAAAAATAATTCAGCGGACGGAAAGAATTTATGCGCCAGCAATTTATTTGGCTCTAAATGGTGTTTCAAAACAAGGTCAGCAAAATTTTTCACGTGGAGTTGATATGTTAAACAATACGATTCGGGGTCGGCAAATACTGGACCTGTTCGGCATTCATATTATAAAAAGGATTGATCCCAAAAAACTGCAACCCATGCTGCAACAAAATATAGCTTGGAGAAAATATTAATCTGAACCCCGTAATTTCGCCATTACATTATAAATCCGTGAGCTGGATACGTTGGCCAGGAAGAACGAAGTTATTCTCCGACTATTTTGAAATTACTGATTTGGGGCGGCTGAATTATACCGATTGTCATAAATTATTTATTGGAATGAAAACCAAACATCGAAACAGGCTTTTCTTAAAGGTTTTTGCTCTGTTTGGTTTTTTTGTGATGATGATTGTATTATTTATTGGCTACATGGTTATTCCATTGCAGAAAAAATCATTGCAAGAAATTATGTATGCCCAAGCAGTTTCAGTTTCCAGATCAATTATACAAGCAAGTTCTGATGCTATGATTAATAGAGATTTTGGCTTTATCGTCGAGCATAATCTGCAGGTATTAAAAAATAATCACAGTATTCGATATATCCTAATTTCACCCATCCGAGGTAAAAGAATTTTTATTAAACCTGCAAGCTGGGAAGTGTATGAGACTCCAAATCAATTTTTGGATGATTTGCAAAAAGATCAGGATCAATTGTTATTTTTGGAAGATCAGTTAATAGCGGACAGAGTTTATCATTTTGTTTATCCGATTAATTTTTCTGGCATTGAATGGGGTTGGATTCATATTGGTTTTTCAACAGAAAAATATGATTATTATGTGAAAGAAATTAATGGTCAGATCGCCTATATAATTGCTGTTTCTTTATCATTGATACTGTTTCTAGGTTTTTTCTTCGCTCGATGGATAACCCGGCCATTATTAAACTTAAGTGATATGGCGACACAAGTTGCTTCTGGAAATTTAGAAGTGAGTGCAACATTATCCCGTAATGATGAAATTGGGGATTTGTTTTTAAATTTTAATCAAATGGTTTCTGCGCTTAAACATTCAAGACTTCAGCAAGAGAATTATAAGCAACATCTGGAACTCGAGGTTCGAAGACGTACCAAGGAACTTGATGAGCTAAATAAAAACCTTGATCAACGCGTTAAATTGGAAGTGCTTCGTAGAAGGGAGCAAGAACAAATGTTGGTTCACCAGTCTCGTTTGGCCGCAATTGGTGAAATGGTAGGCGCAATTGCTCATCAGTGGCGGCAGCCTCTTAATGCATTGGGCTTGGTATTGCAAAACATGCAATTGACTCATCAACAGGGGCGGCTGGATGAGGCGGCCATCCGGAGAAGTATTGATAAATCAGGTCGGCTGATTAATAAAATGTCCTCCACCATTGACGATTTCAGGGATTTTTTTAAGCCTAAAAAGAATTTGGAATTCTTTAGCCCTTATCTATCAATTGAATCCGTGATGGAGCTATTGGCTGCAACCTTGAAAAATAGAGGCATTAAAGTTGAAATTATTGGCGATAAACAAACTGAAGTGTATGGGTACAAGGGGGAGTTTTCACAGGTTATTTTGAATATCATTAGTAATGCGATTGATTCTTTATTGGAAAATCAGCCAGATAATCCTTTAATTTTAATCGTAATTAAGGAAAGCCAGGGAAAAGTTTTAATTGATATTTCAGATAATGGAGGTGGTGTTAAAGAGCAAAATTTACATAAAATTTTTGATCCTTACTTTACAACCAAAAGTTCGAGTGAGGGGCTGGGGATTGGTCTTTATATGTCTAAAATGATTATTGAAAAAAGCATGCATGGAAAATTATATGCAAAAAATTATGATAAAGGCGTGACTTTTACAATTGAATTATCAATATCTCCAGATTTGCAAAAGAATAAGTAACTACTCAGCGTAATTATTCCAGTATATAAAACTTACTCAACATAATCGGGCATTTTTCCCTCAAACAATAAATTCAAAGCCGTGCAAGCAGACACGCTCTGTTTGCGGCAAGTCGATAAATAGTCGCCCCTGAAAAATGATGTGTCAACACTTTTCCGGACACACAATTACCTAGATTTGTAACGATTTTCATATTCCACTGGCGACAAATAACCATTCGCCGAATGGATTCGCTCGCGGTTATAAAAAACTTCGATGTATTCA
>JALSJK010000036.1 GCA_026989395.1 Methylomonas sp. | reverse complement strand
ATCGTAAAGATCTACTGTTCTCGGTTTTGTTCGTTTGCGTGCCGATTCTAAAATAGGTTGAATCTTTTCAAATTGTTCTCGACTTATATCACTCGGGTATCTTTTATCTTCCATCGTTCATCTTTCAAATTGTTAAATGATACTATTAATGTCAGATCTTGAACAGGTTCTAAGAGCTATTGTATTAACTCAGCAGATTATTAAAGGTTGAAAAATAGGTTTACGCAAAGGATATGCCCCGAAACGCCTGTGATTGGGTGCTCCGGAGCAAATTGCTTTATTCTGCGCTGTTTTCAGCCTGCGCTGCTTCCAATGCTTCTTGTAGCTTTTTCTCATCTTCATGTGCTAATGAAGTATGTATGACTTTGCCACCAGTTCCTTTTAATTCATCCAGTAATTTATCGAGCACAATTTTTCGTGCCAGGATAAATAATGCTGATTTACCCTCTTCAAGATTAGCTGCAAGTTCTTGCATAAAATCATCATTAATGCCAACATCTGAAAGCGCTCCTGCAACGGCACCAGAGGCACCACCAACAACAAGCCCCAAGAGAGGATTCATAAACAGCAGGCCAATCAAGACACCCCAGAATCCTCCATGCACCGCACCTATTGCAGTTGGTGAATACATTTGTCGCAGTTTTATTTTTCCATCTTTGTCCTTTACTGCAACAACAGCATCTTCCAAATCAATAAGATACTCTTGTTGCATTTTTAACAATTTTAATCTGACTTCTTCTGCTTGGTAAACATCGTTATAAGTTACTACGATCAGTTCTGACATTTTTTCTCCTTAAGTAGATTTAGATTTCCTGGTGTTCAGGAATGCGTATGAAAATAACTTGAATAAATTATTTCTGTGTATGTTCCTTAATTAAGAAACCAATGTTTTGTTTATGGATTAGCTTTAGCAAAATCCTGATCCCGCAAAAAATGCGGTTAATTACTGTAATGGGGGAAATACCGACAAAAACAAGTGAACAAAAAAGTAATTCTCAAATTATTCTTTTTGTCCAGGAGGAGCGCTCGGGAAGACTGAGTGAAAATAGATGAATTGTTAGCTTTGTCAAATCACTGCCCAAGTCAACTTATACGCACCCATCACAATCCAATGACTTAATTTGGCGGTTAAGCTTTTTTAAGCAAGGGAAGGGTAAAATTTGACAAAACATTAGAATATAATAATATAGTGTATTTATGGGTTTAAGGATTTTTCCTGCATAAATAGCTTGAAATCCAATTCATTTAACACCAATTCATCTACTTAAGCACTAACAAAGGAGATCAGTTATGAGTTCACCCGAAATTCATCATTTTTTTCATACGCCATCGGATACATTTACTTATGTGATTATTTGCCCGGAAACAAAGCGGTGCGCTATCGTTGATTCAGCTTTAGATTATGCATATAACGCCGGCAGGGTGAGTGCTGAATATGCAGATCAGATTATGGAATATGTTCAACAACAAGGGCTGGAGGTTGAATGGTTGTTGGATACACATGCTCATGCCGACCATCTGAGTGCGGCCGCATATATCAAATCCAAATTAGGGGGGAAAATTGGTATCGGTGAACATATCAAAGAAGTCCAGCAGTTTTTTAAAGGTTTATTCAATATAGATGATGTGTCAGGTAGTGGTGACGAGTTTGATCATCTGTTCAGCGATGGCGAAACGTTTTCCATTGGTAAAATTCCAGTTCGTGTTATGCATACACCTGGCCACACTCCAGCTTGCGTGACTTATGTTGTCAATGAAGAGGCTGCTTTTGTTGGTGATACCGTGTTTATGCCTGATTATGGGACTGCACGTTGCGATTTTCCAAATGGCAGTTCAAAAGCGTTATATCATTCTGTTCGGGATAAAATCTTAGCTCTTCCTGAAGACACAAAATTGTATATGTGTCACGATTATCGACCTAATGCCCCTGGTCCTCGATATGTGACTACAGTGAAGGAAGAGAGGGAACGTAATCCACTTATTCACGATGGTATTTCAGAAGAAGCATTCGTCAGTATTCGGGATGGCATTGATCGGGTGCTCCCTGCTCCGCAGTATATATTACCTTCGATACAGGTAAATATTCGTGCAGGCCATATGCCATCTCCTGAACAAAATGGAAAGCGATATTTAAAAATGCCCGTCAATGTTTTGGGAAGTAGCGACCTGGAGCTTGATTTCTAAAGATTTTGGCGTTCAAAAAATTTATCGCAGAGAGAGATTGCAGTATTGGCCACTGCTTTTTGAAGGTTGTTTTTTTAATTTTAAATGACGAGGGCTTGATTTCTTATATTTCCTCCTCATAAATAAACTGAGAGTGTTTTTTTACAAGAAATAAGGGGGAGACATAATGGCTAAAATACTAATTTCAGGTAAACATGGCAGTGACAATCCAACATTGGCAACATTACCCTATATTGCTGCCAAAACAGCAAAAGCACAAGGCCATGATCCGGTTATATGGTTGTGGGATGAGGCAACCGCTTTAGTGCGGCCTGGAGCTGCTGAACATATTGTTGGCGTCAATGTTAAAGCGCTGAAAGATGTTTTGCCTGATGTGTTAGCAATGGGGATTCCTATTTGGGCTTGTAAGGGATGTGCATTGGCCAGAGGCGTAGAGGAAGGAACGATGATCTCTAATGCCGAAATCAAGGAGATGGCGGATTTTATACAGGCATTGACTGAATGCGATAAAAACATTGAATTTTAAATTTTAATAGTTAGGGCATGATCTGACAGCTACTTTTTGTTGTTGTGGCTGTCAGATAAATTCAGATGATTTTTTCGAAATAAAAAATAATTTAGGCTTACTGAGATCATTTTTATCAACCTCTAAAATGTCATGTTGAAAAAATGATTTATCCAGCGCATTGATTTGATTTTGCAATGCTTCAAGTTCTTGTAACCCTCCTGGATGTCCAGGGTATGCAATCACGGTAATAATTCCTGATTTCTTTAACAACAGACATGCAGTTTCTAACGCAATCAACGTGGTGTCAGTTTTGGTGATAACTGCTTTGTCACTGCCTGGTAAGTATCCCAGGTTGAACATGATGGCATTAATATTTTGATGGTATTTGACTGGGACATAAGCGCTCATTTCTTCGTGCCCGGCATGAATCAGTTGAACTTGGGAAAGTAATTGTTGTTCCCTAAGTTTTTGTTCTGTTATCTCAACTGCGCGTTGTTGAATATCGAAGCCATAAACTGTGCCTGTTTTGCCGACTTGTTGAGCAAGAAATAATGTGTCGTAACCGTTACCGCAAGTAGCATCAATAGCAATGCTTCCAGGCGACAATGTCTTGGAAATGGCATTGTGCGCTTCTTTAACAAGAGAAATGGCTTGCGGCATGTTTTATTTGCGCTTCGGATTCTGAACAGATTGCAAACCCGAAGCGTTATTTGTTTTTTATCTGGCAACTTTATTGTAAAGCTCTGCCGCTTTATTTTTTGCTGCTTTAGATAAGCCAGAAATTTTAGCTTTGGTTTTAAACCATAATAATTTGGTTTTTCCAGTAAAGCCTAATAGTCGGTCGCCTTCCTGTGCGGCTTCAGCCGATTCTCCTACTTTATCCGTTTTCAGATAGCCATTTTCCACGACAAACACGGTGTTACTGCGAATTTGCGGGGTGTAGGCTTCCTTAACGGAAATTTTAACTATGGTCAGATCAGATCCGTTTGGTGTTTCTGTCAGCACATCACCGATTTGGATGCCCGAGGAGATAATACGTTTATCAGTAATTTCCGGATCTCCCTCAAAAATTACATTGTAAATTTTGTCTTGTGGAATGACTGCCTCTTTTGCGCTTTTGCTGGCACAGCCTGAAATAATCAATAAAGCAAATAAGCCTATGAATAGAAAATTTTTCATATTTTTCCTCTTGGTTAGATTTTTATTTGATGAAAAAGTAATGATAAACAGTTCTCCTTATAAAGTCATGGTGTATATACTTCACGCTGCCACGACTGCGGGTTTCTAACGACTGAGTTTTTGCCGATAGCTGCGTTACTAAAACAGTTGCGTAGCTTGCTATGCGCCTATTTTAGTGCCTTGCTCTCGACAAAAATCAGTGCGCTATAAATTCCGCATCCGTGACCGCGCGAAGTATATTTTAAAAATTTTGGCTGACGGAGAAATATTTTTCATGATAACGGTCAATATTGGCCCTTTTAGGCAAAGGAGCAGAATTTATCAGATATTCGGCAAAATGAGTGACATACCAAGGGATTTGTAAACTACCTTTCGAGCCAAACCCATTGAAGATACATAATTTTGGATGTTTTGGGTGACAGCCAAGAAAAGGGTGTTTGTCCAACGTGGCTGGTCTAATTTGTGCTTGATGATTTGTAACGTGCGGGTTAGCAGAAATGGCTGGTACATATCGAGTGAGTGCCTGTAACAAGCTGTTTTTAGCTTGAGTTGTTGCTTGTGTGTCAATTTGTTCCCGATCATAGGTTGCGCCAGTGCGTAGGGTGTTGTTTTCAGAAGGAAGCAGCCAAAATCCGTAATTTAGTAAATAATCGGTAAACGGATGTTGGCAGGCAAGTGTTAATATTTCTCCTTTAACAGGGTTAAAAGGTAACCAGGAGAACCAGGGGTTATTCATTCCCAAATAGCCTTCACAAAAAATAATTTTTGAGGTTTTAATATTTCGCCATTGGATATGATTAGTCTGAATTTTTAATTCTTGATAATCAAATTTCGTTTTAATATACCGGTCTGATTGTCTAAGATATTGTTTGATTTCAGCGAGTAACAACTGGGTTTGTAAATAACCGGTTTGTTTTTGTTGAAGAATGCCGGTCGTTGCTGATAAATTGATGCCATCAATTTTAAAATCCAGCTCTGACAGATATGGCTGATAATCAGGATCAGCCATGCGTTTTTTACCATACTGTTTTTCCTGCTGATTTCGCAGGATTCGTAACATGGGTTTTTCAACTAGAAATTGTTTTTTGAAGAGTAGCGTAAGGCTTTGGTAAAATTTTTTTGCTGCCGGAAGTAAAAAATCAATATCCGAGTTTTTTACCAGACGCATTCCCGTGATGGGGTTGATGAGTCCGGCAGCAATTTGTGAAGCGTTTATTGCGCCATTGTCAACAACTATAACCCGGCAGCCTTTGTTGCTTAATTCCCAGGCTAAAAGACTACCAGCGAGTCCCTGGCCGACAATCAGATAATCAACGCGCTGTAAGTGCGGGCTGTTCAAAGTTGATGCCTTCCCAGCCAAATTTCATGAAATTCCGAATATTTTGATGGTCGATACCATCAGGGTTTAACAAAACATCCTTGTGATAATAATCACCAAATAATTCCAGGGTTTGTTGTTTGCTAAGTTGATGGATAAGGGCAAAAGCAAATATTTTACAGGAGCCTTCATTGCTGCCAGCATCATTGACCAATTGTTTTTCTCCTATACCATTACTAAATCGACTAGGTTGGTAATGGTAATGATCTGTTATGACCGCCATGGTTTCAGAAAAACTGACGGGTTCGCCGGTTTTTATTTTGTCTATAAAAGTATTAAGAGACATAATTGACTTTTGTTGTGAAGGTTAGTGATGTTTCATGATTCTGGCTTTTTCCCGCTGCCAGTCCCGTTCTTTTGATGTCGCGCGTTTATCATGTAGCTTTTTGCCTTTTGCCAGACCAATTTCCAGTTTGGCACGGCCTTTTTTCCAATACATGGCCAGTGGCACCAGTGTATAGCCTTTACGCTCAACGCTACCGATCAATTTATTTATTTCATTGCGGTGCAGGAGTAATTTGCGTACCCGCGTGGCTTCCGGATTAACGTGAGTTGAGGCAGAAGCCAAAGCAGAAATATGCATGCCAGAAATCCACACCTCTCCTTTTTTAATAAAAACATAGCTTTCTTTAAGCTGAACCCGGCCTTCCCGGATGCTTTTAACTTCCCAGCCTTGCAAAACCAAACCGGCTTCAAATTTTTCTTCAATGATATATTCATGAGAAATATAACGGTTTTTGGTGATGATATTGCTTTGTTGCTTGGGTTTCTTTTTGGATTTTTTTCCAGCCATATTTTTGCAAAAACGATTTTTAAACTGACGTCAGATGATAATTTTGGTATTTTACGTCAATTATAAATTAATCCGCTTTGTACAGGACAAAAAATGAATCCGGAAGGAAGGCAAGTTGTATGAAGCATGTCCAGTTAAGATTTTAGAAACAGGTTTAATAATGACGGAAACAAAAAAATCAATTCATGGCGAATGGTCATCACGATTTGCTTTTATTCTGGCGGCAACGGGTTCTGCCGTTGGGCTTGGTAATATCTGGAAATTCCCGTATATCACTGGTGAAAATGGTGGCGGTGCATTTGTGATTATTTATCTGGTATGCATTTTGGCTATCGGGATACCGATAATGATGGCTGAGACTTTAATGGGGCGACGAGGACGGCAAAGTCCGATCAACACCATGAAAGACCTAGCCAAAGAAGCAGGGGCGGATGAAAACTGGCATTTGCTGGGGTGGCTTGGAGTTATTGCGGGATTTTTGATTCTTTCCTATTACAGCGTTATTGCTGGTTGGGCAGGAGCTTATGTGCTCAAATCAGTAACCGGCAGTTTTTTTGACGGAAGTGCAGCTGAAATCAAATCGCTATTTGACAGTTTTATTGCCAGTCCGTTGCAATTGATGTTTTGGCATACCTTGTTTATGGCAGTCACCATGTATGTTGTTTCTCAAGGTGTTAAAGGGGGGATAGAAAGGGCGGTCAGGTTTTTGATGCCCAGTTTATTTTTTATTTTGATATTGATGGTGGGTTACGCCATGTCCAGTGGCGGCTATGAACAAGGACTGGAATTTTTGTTTTACCCTGATTTCAGCGAGGTGACCGGAGAGAGCGTGTTAACAGCAATGGGCCATGCTTTTTTTACACTTAGTTTGGGTATGGGGGCGATTATGGTTTATGGCTCCTATTTACCGAAAGGAATTTCGATTGGAAAAACGGCAATATTAATTGCAGGAGCTGATACGGCAGTGGCATTGCTTGCTGGTATCGCAATTTTTCCGATTGTTTTTGCTAATGGCCTTGAGCCGAGTTCTGGTCCGGGTTTGTTGTTTCAATCTTTGCCAATCGCCTTTGGAAATATGGGCGGAGGTTTTATCTTTGGCACTTTATTTTTTATTCTGTTGGTATTTGCCGCCTTATCTTCATCAATTTCGTTGATTGAACCAGCTGTTGCATGGCTAGTGGAAAACCGGAATATGAGCCGTGAAATGGCTTGTCTTTGGTCCGGTGTGATTACCTGGCTGGTAGGGTTGGGCACAGTGTTTTCCTTTAACATCGGTTCTGAATTTAAGATTTTTGATAAAACCATTTTTGATTTGCTGGATTATTTGACAGCAAACTTGATGTTGCCTATCGGTGGTTTTTGCATCGCGGTTTTTGCTGGATGGATTATGAAAGCAGAGCATACTCGTGAAGAATTAGCGCCGAGTGCAGCCTGGCATTACGCACTCTGGAAGTTTTTGGTTTGTTTTGTTTCTCCTGCTGCCGTCTTTTTTGTGTTCTTGAATGTCATTGGAATTTTGTAAGCATGACTGTTGTAGAAAAAAGCGCTTTGGTGAGGTTTTCCGCCCATCAAATGTATGACCTTGTTGAAGATGTTGAGTCTTATCCCGAGTTTTTGCCGTGGTGTGCTGGGAGCCGGATATTAAGCCGCAAAGAAAATGTTGTGGAAGCGGAATTACAGATTTCCAAAGGCGGGTTTTCAAAAAATTTTGCCACACGTAATATTTTGGATCCAGGTGGAAAGATCACCATTAGTTTATTGAATGGTCCTTTTTCATATTTGGAAGGAGTCTGGAATTTTATGCCTTTACGTGAGGATGCCAGCAAAATTAGTCTTGATTTGGAATTTGAAATGTCAGGAAAAATAGCCAGCCTTGCCTTTGGCGCAGTATTTCATCAAATTTGCAATACCATGGTTAGTGCGTTTACTCAACGGGCAAAACAAGTTTATGGTTGACCAGAAAATCGTAGTTGAAGTGGCTTATGCAAAGAAAGACGAAGAACAAAAAGTTTTAGAGGTAAAAATTCCTGAAGGCAGCAGCATAGAACAGGCTATATTCGAATCCGGCATATTGCTTCAATATCCTGAAATTGACTTGAAAAACTTTGCGGTCGGGGTTTTTGGAAAAGTGTTAAAGAAAGACCGGTTGGTTAAATCAGGCGACAGAATAGAAATTTATCGGCCCTTAATTCAAAACCCTAAAGAAGCCAGAAGAAACCGGGCGGCAGGAAAATCAGTGTAAATCATAAATTGCCGCATCCTTGCGGCAAAAGAAAGCTCTTAGGCTTCGTCCTGCTGTTCCTGTTCTTTGTTTTTACGGCTGGTGTAGAAAAAATATCCGATAACACCAACAAGCAGAGCGCCAACAATATAAGGCATATTACCAGCAACATCAGCTGGTTTATTTACATCTGGAAATTTGAATTTAGTCAAAACTCCTAGCCCAGTATCATTGATATCTATTGTAATTGAATCGGTATTCAAGTTAAGCAGTTGAACTTCGCTGCCATCAAATGGCTTGTAATTTCTTGAGCCTGATTCAACATAATTAGGATATATTGGTGTTGTTGAAACCTGAGCTTTACCACCTAGAGCTTTGGCAAGCTCCTGTTCAATCTGTTGAGTGGTTTTTCCGTCAGTTTTAATTTCGACCGGTTCATCGCCATTAATTTGTACCCGGACATAGCCGCCGTTGGTTTTTCTTTCAACACCGATTGAAAAACCTTCGATATATTCGACATCTGCCGCATAAACAATATCAATAGCAGCGCCTTTGGTTGCTTTGGAGAAGCTTCCTGGAACACTGTAATTGAGTTCTTGATTGGAGTAATCTCTGAAGGTAACGCGGGTAAAGTCAAAGCCATCTTTATTGGCAATAATGACTTCAGGTTTGCCTTTAGTTGCAATTGCAGTAGCGCCACGATCATGAGGAGATTCGTAAGTCATTGCATCATTAAGTGCTTTGGCAATTTTTTTAGCGGCTTCTATATCAGTCGTCGGTCTTTTGCTGTCTGGGCCACTAATAAAAGTCAGGCCATTGGCTCTGTGGGTGACTTCACTACCTCTGCGCCATTCGACCATATAGGAGAAAGCCGCATCGCCATTTTTTTTGGGGGTGCTGGTAATTAACCGTATTTGGTCAGCTCCGGCAGGATTGGCCGAAGTTAAAGTTGGTAATGTAAACACCGAAGCAAAAATAATAGCTGATTGTAATATTTTATTGTTTTTCATTGATTCAATCCTCCTCTTGTTAACCGAGGGATACCCTACCATAATTAAGGGCTTTCTGCTAATTAATAAATCCTATATATTATAATATTCTGCGGTTAGTTCTTGGGTGACTCATAAATTTTATCGTTGGAGGAGGCGAGTTATTCAACTACAATAACCAGCTTTTGTTTGTTCAGGAATAAAATGACTATAAATGCTGAGTTGCTTGAAAAAATCATTCGTGAAGCGGGCGCAATTGCTCTGACTTATTTTGACGATTTAAAAAATCTTGAAATAAGTAAAAAAGGCTCTCGCGATTTAGTCACCAAAGCTGATGTCGCAGTCGAAGCTTTTCTAAAAGACCAATTGGCCGAGGAATTTCCGCAATATGGTTTCTGGGGTGAAGAAAGTGGTAAAACTGACAATCAGAGTAGTCGATGGATTGTAGATCCGATTGATGGGACCCATTCTTTTACAAAAGGTCAGTATTTCTGGTCAATTTGTGTCGCGCTGGAAGTTGATCAGCAGCTGGTTTTTGGTGCGGTCTATGTGCCAGCTGTCGATGATTATTATGCAGCCTTGGTTGGACAAGGTGCATTTAAAAATGGTCAACCAATTTCAGTTTCTTCAGAAGATCAGTTAGAGAGTTCGATGGTTGCGACAGGTTTCGCTTGTCTTCGTAATCATTTGGAAGAAAATAACCTGGAGCGTTTTTGTCGCATTGCCCAGAAAACAACCGGGCAGAGAAGATTTGGTTCGGCAGCTATGGATATTTGCATGGTTGCTGATGGTCAGGTTGATGCTTTTTGGGAGCAGGAATTAAATTTATATGATGTTGCAGCGGGAGCTTTGGTTGCTCAGGAAGCTGGAGCCACAGTGACTGATTTTAAAGGGAATAAAGGGGTTTTTCCAAAACAGATTTTGGTGACCAATGGCAAGTTGTTGGATCAGCTTTTGCCGTTGATGTAAAAGCAATTTAGGGTTTGCTTAACAGATACAATAAAATCAGATTGCTTAACAATAATAATCCCGATATAAATTTCCAGAACAGTAAGGGATTTCTTTCAACAATGGGTATTTGTTCAGAGTCCTTCAGGAAGTCAGGATTAGGCTTGCTAATATCGTGGATAAATTCAGATAATTCATCATAACGCAGTTGTGGCGAGATAGCGGTTGCTTTTCTTAATGCGCCGTCTATCCATGTTGGTACCATTGGGTTTTTATGAAAGCTTGGAACATACTCCAGTTTTGATAGATTCATTTTGTTTGGCTTTTCGGGCATGTCCCGGCCATAAGGCAGCGAACGGTTGATCATTTCGTAAGTTATAACCCCCAGTGAGTAAAGGTCTGATTTAATGCTCGGCCTTTGTCCTAGATGATATTCGGGTGCGGTGTAGTTTAAAGTGCCCAGGACGTTTTCATCGCCATTTTCCAGGGGTGTGATTTCTGCGATTCCAGCAATTTTGACCGAACCGAAGTCAATGATTTTGACGACACCGTTTTTATCAATCATGATGTTTTCCGGTTTTAGATCCTGATGCAGCATTTCCATACGATGGAACGCGCTTAAACCTCTCGCTATTTGTTTGACAATTTTCCTGACTTCCCGGATATAAGGTTTTGGGTGGTTGTCAATCCATTCTCGAATTGTTTGCCCTTCTATGTATTCAGTGACGTAATAAATGCAGCTTTTACGTCGATCTGAAGTCAAGACTTTTAGAACATTTTCATGTTTGATGCGTTTCCCTGCCCATTCTTCATGCAAAAAATGTTCAATATAGTGGGCGTCATCCTCAAACAGAATTGAAGGTGTTTTTAAAATCACCCGAGTGTCCGTTTTGGTGTCGTAGGCGCGATAGATTTGAGTTCGCTTGCTGGCGTGTAATTCTTCTTCAATACGATAGCCATCCAGAACCATGCCGGGTTCCAGAAGCGGGGGAAATGAGAGGTTGGCGTGACGTCTTAAAATTTCGTCTTCTTTGGCTTGCGGTAATTCGTGTATTCGAACCAGTTGACAGGTCAAGTTATCGTTACTTTGATTTTCAGACGCTTTTCGAACAATTTTTTCGGCAATAATATTCAAATCTTCATCTTCAAGTGTCATTTGGCGCAGGTGCTTTTCGTCAACAAAGTCGTGTACGCCATCTGTGGTCATAATGAATAAATCATCTTTTTCTACCGGAAAAGCTTTGTAATCAACTTCAAGACGCGGTTCAATGCCCATTGCCCTGCTTAAATAATCCTTTCCACCTGAAATGCTGATTCTGTGGTCACGGGTCATTAACTCCAGGTTGCCTCTTCTGATTCGGTATATTCTGGAGTCCCCAATGTGGAAAATATGTGCAGTTGTCGATTTAAAAACCAGAATGCTTAAAGTGCTGACCATGCTTTTTGTTGATTCCAGGCTTTGCTGTCCCTGGCTATAAAGCCAGGAGTTGGTTGCAGACAGAATTTTTTGGCCAGCGTTTTTTACCGTCCATGAGTCGGGTGTACTAAAGTAATCGTTAAGAAAACTGATAACGCAGCATTGGCTGGCCTGTTTGCCAGCATCGCAGCCACTCATGCCGTCAGCGATGGCAACAGCCAGACCTTTGTGCGTTAGCTGTGGTTCTTCTGGAATGTGAGAACCAAAAAAATCTTCATTTTCTTCTTTAACGCCTTTGATGCTGTTGGCGCCAATGTTTACTTTCAGTGACGATTCATTCATTAGTTTTTTGTTTTTGATTGAATTTTGGCATTTTATACATTTCGCTTTTGAGAATACCTCGTTTAAAGTGTGTCATTTTCAAAAAATGCTGTGTCGTAGTGAAGTCACGGATTCAGGCTTAAGCTATTTAACGTCAATTAGCTCAATTGTGCCGTCTTCCATAACTTCAACCATTTGTCCTTTGGGTTCGCTAAGAAAAATGACGATGCACAGAAAAACAAAGACTGCTGTTCCTGCAATAGTCATAAAGAAGATATTGCTCGGAACAAACGATAGAACCGTCAGAAAGACCAGTCCGCCGACATTTCCAAAGGCGCCAACCATGCCAGCGAATTGGCCTGTCATACGGCGTTGGATCAGGGGTACCATTGCATAAACAGCGCCAGATCCAGCTTTAGAAAAAATCCCGCCAAAAATTGTCGCGCCTACAACCAACCACAAAGGCCAGTCGGAAGTAACTTTTCCCAGGATAAAAAAGCTGATGGCTGCACCTGCGGAAACGATAATCAAGGTCAATTTTCGGCCTATTTTATCACTGAGCCAACCTCCGGCCGGTCTCGCAAAAAGATTGATAACCGGGTATATCCCGGCCAAAATACCTGCTTTAACAGGGGCAACATTAAATGTATCGACATAATACAAAGGCAACATCGATACAACTGCCAGTTCTGCGCCAAAAGTCAGGGCGTAAGCGATTGAAAGAATTGCAACTTGTTTGAATGCATAACGCTGCATTTCGGGCACTTCAGTTTTGAAAATCGATTGATTGACGTGGATGATTTTCCAGGCCTGAAAAACAAATAACCCAGCTAGACTGGCATAAATGGCATCAGCTGTAATTTCATTGAACCAATGCATTTTCGCAGACAATTTCCATGTTAATACACCTAATGCCAGATACATCGGGGCGTTCATGATTATGTAAAGGAATAAATCCTTTTTACTGGTGACTTCCATAGCGCCCATTTTTTTGGGTTTAAAGTAAGTCGAGCCTTTGGGTGTATTTGAAACGCTAAAATAATAAATAACCCCATAAATAATGGCGATAACGCCGGTAAATCCAATGGCATAGCGCCAGCCGTTTTCAGGTCCGAAATAGAGCGCAATTGAAGGAAGAATAATAGCGGCGCCGGCAGAGCCAAAATTTCCCCAGCCTCCATAAATACCTTGTGCGATGCCAGTTTGTCTTGCTGGAAACCATTCGGAAATCATCCGGATACCAACCACGAACCCTGCCCCAACAAAGCCCGACATAAAGCGGACAATAGCTAGTTGCTGGTAGTTTTGGGTTACAGCGAAACCGATGGTGATTAAGCCTCCTAAAATCAAAATAGATGAAAATAATTGTTTGGGACCATATTTATCCACGAGCATGCCAACGACAATACGTGCAGGAATAGTGAGTGCGACATTCAGGATTAAAAGAACTTTGACTTCCTGTTCGCTGAGCTTAAGTGCATCGCGAATATAGGGCATTAAAGGAGCGTGGGCGAACCAGACCATGAAGCTGATAAAAAAAGCAAACCAGGTCATGTGCAAAATTTTTATTTTGCCGGAAAATGAAAATAAATTTAGTTTGTTTGATGACATTTTTTTAACCAAATAAAAAGTAAAGATAATTGTTGTTTTATTTAAGCACTATCTGTGCCAAATATTAAGATATTGATTTTTATGGTTTTTGTTGGGTATGTAAGCATTGGAAATGCAAATTAGGCGCTGGAAGAATCGGTAAAGAAATGATAATGCACCAACTTGACTCAATGGAAAAATCAATTTCCCAGTTTTGTATAATAATGAGTTGAAGGCAGTAGAATTGAGTTTAATAAAATTAAGGTGTCAGGTTTATTTGGAAACTTTAATTTTTGATGGTTGCAGTTAAGATTTGTTCTGATTGTAAAAATACAGATAGTGATTGCTCTTAGGTTAATAAATAGAGTAAAGTTGTCGCCCGCATTTGAATTTCCATGCCCCAAAATGAAGCAAGAGTTTTGCTGCTATTCCTGTGTTTTATTATTAATCAATGACTTGATTGAAATGGCACAAACTCTGCTTGCTTCTAAGTAATTGTATTTTCCAAAGGTAAAAAATGAGTAATAAACAAACCCTAGTTGTTATTGGTAACGGGATGGTTGGCCAGAATTTTCTGGAATCACTGGTCGAAAGCGAATTGAAAGATCAGTTTGATATTGTCACGTTTTGTGAGGAGCCAAGGCTGGCTTATGATCGCGTTCATTTAACAGAGTTTTTTAATGGTAAGTCAGCAGACGATTTGTCCTTAGTTGAAGATGGCTTTTTTACTGAGCATGCTATCAAGGTTCATATTGGTGATAAGGCTGTAGGAATTGACAGGCAAAAGCAACAGGTTGTCTCGGAAAAGGGTGTGGTTATCCATTACGACAAGTTAGTTTTGGCTACTGGTTCTTACCCTTTTGTTCCGCCTGTTCCGGGGCATGACCGAGAACAATGTTTAGTTTATCGAACCATTGAAGACCTTGAGGAAATTACTAAGGCCGCTAAAAAATCAAAAGTCGGTGCTGTGGTTGGCGGTGGACTATTGGGTTTGGAAGCAGCAAAAGCCTTGACTGATTTGGGCTTAGAAACCCATGTTGTAGAATTTGCTCCTCGGTTGATGGCTGTGCAGCTGGATGACGGCGGCGGTGCCATGCTGAGAAAAAAAATTGAAGACCTTGGCGTTGTCGTGCATACCAGTAAAAATACCACAAATATTGGTGATGGTGAGCAATGTTTTCATAAAATGACATTCGCAGATGGTGAAGAATTGGAAACAGATATCGTGTTGTTTTCTGCCGGTATTCGTCCGCGTGATGATCTTGCCAGAAGCTGTGAATTAGAAGTTGGTCCGAGAGGTGGGGTTGTTATCAATAATCAATGTCAGACTTCCGATTCCAATATCTATGCCATTGGCGAATGTGCATTATGGGATGGCAAGATTTTTGGTCTGGTAGCACCGGGTTATACCATGGCCAGAACTGTTGTTGCTGATTTGGCGAATGCCGAAGCTGACTTTTCTGGTGCCGATATGAGCACCAAATTGAAGTTAATGGGGGTCGATGTTGCCAGTATTGGTGATGCGCATGCTAAAACTCCAGGTGCAATGGTATATACCTATCAAAATGGAGAGGAGGAAGTTTACAAGCGAATTGTTGTCAGTGAAGATAATAAAAAATTGTTGGGCGCTGTGTTAGTTGGAGATGCGTCAGGGTACGGTACTTTACTGCAATATTGTTTAAATGAAATTGAATTGCCAGAGCATCCGGATTCTCTAATTCTACCGCATCGATCGGATGAATCGGTTGGTTTGGGACCTGATGCGTTACCAATGTCGGCTCAAATATGTTCTTGTTATGATGTTTCCAAAGGCCAAATTTGCTCGGCGATTGAAGAGGGTTGCACTTCAATGTCCAGTTTGGCCGAATCCACTCAGGCGACGACTGGCTGTGGAGGCTGTAAGGCGCTTTTAAAATCAGTTTTGGATTGCGAGCTGGAAAAGGCTGGAATTGAAGTCAATACTGATATTTGTGAACATTTCGCTTATACCCGTCAGGATCTTTATAATTTGGTGATGGTTGGTCAAATTAAAACCTTTGGCGAATTGTTGGAGAAGCATGGTAAAGGGCTGGGGTGTGAGGTTTGCCGGCAAGCAGTTGGTTCTATTCTGGCTTCTTACTGGAATGAACATATTCTTGAAAAGCCGCATATTGGTGTCCAGGATACCAACGATGCTTTTTTAGCGAATATGCAAAAAGACGGCACCTATTCTGTTGTCCCGCGTGTTACCGGAGGTGAATTAACGCCAGATATGTTGATTGCTGCGGGCGAGGTAGCCAAAAAATACCAGTTATATACCAAGATAACTGGAGGGCAGCGTATTGACTTTTTTGGAGCTAGAGTCGATCAATTACCCCAAATTTGGCAGGAATTGATTGATGCCGGCTATGAAAGCGGTCACGCTTACGGTAAATCCCTAAGAACGGTAAAATCTTGCGTAGGGAGTACCTGGTGCCGGTTTGGTGTAGATGATAGTCTTAGTTTGGCGATTGAACTTGAAAATCGCTACAAGGGTTTGCGTGCTCCACATAAAATAAAGATGGCGGTGTCTGGATGTACTCGCGAGTGTGCCGAAGCCCAAGGTAAGGATATTGGTGTGATTGCCACTGAGGGAGGCTGGAACCTTTATGTTTGTGGAAATGGCGGCATGAAACCCCGTCATGCTGATTTGTTTGCGACTAATCTGGATAATGAAACCCTGATTAAATATATCGATAGATTATTGATTTTTTATGTGCGTACGGCCGCGCAATTACAGCGAACCTCGGTTTGGATGGAAAATATGGAAGGCGGCCTGGATTATCTTAAGTCCGTTGTGATTGAAGATAAATTAGGGATTTGTGAAGATCTTGAGGCGCAGATGCAGCATGTGATTGATACTTACCAGTGCGAATGGAAAACCACTATCGAAAGTGAAGAGAAGCTGAAGAGGTTTCGTCATTTTGTTAACAGCGATAAACCCGACGATAATATCTTGTTCGTCGAAGAGCGAGGGCAAATCCGTCCTGCCAATGAAGAAGAACGCAAACACATTAAAATTGTGGAGGAAGTAGAGTGAGTCAATGGGTTGATGTGTGCAGCAAAGATGATTTACAGCCAGACTCCGGTATTTGTGCTTTGGTTGATGGCAAGCAGATTGCTATTTTTTATATACCTAAACAGCAGGCGGTGTTTGCAATCGACAATTACGACCCTTTTGGAAAGGCAAATGTATTATCCCGGGGGTTAGTTGGCGATATTCATGGTGAGCCAATGGTGGCCTCGCCCTTACATAAGCAGCATTTCAGTTTGAAAACAGGTGTTTGCCTTGATGATGAAAATGTCAAAGTCAATGCCTACGAAGTTCGCATTGATAATGATCGAGTGGAAATCAAGGTTTAAGGTGCCATCAAATGAATTATAAATATTATATCGCTGATATTTTTACCCACAAGGCGTTTAGTGGCGCTCAGGTGGCGGTTTTTCCAGAAGCTGATGGGCTAAATAATCAGCAAATGATGTTGATTGCCAGGGAGTTGAATTTATCTGAAACGGTATTTTTGTTTCAGGATAAGGATAATCAGAGCAGTTGGAAAATGAAAATTTTTTCACCGTTGAAAGAACTGGATTATGCGGGTCATCCCATTATTGCGGCAGCTTATGTATTGGCCAGTATCGGTAAGATCAATAAACAAGAGCCTTATTCATCGCTGGAATTTGTGCAAAACGCAGGTGCTATGGATATTAGTGTTAGTTGGAAAGATGATGAACCTATTTTTGTTCAGTATGCAACAAAAGTTAAATCAACAGTTGACTATTACACGCCAACGGAAGCAGAAATTGCTGGATTTTTAGGTTTTGACGCAACTCATATTGATCAAAAAAAATACCGGGTTCGTTTGGTTTCAGCTGGTTACCCGTATCTTGTCGTACCGCTTTTTTATTATGAAACAGTAAGAAAGGCCAGATTTAATTATAATGCTTGGAGTCAATCCAATGCGCCGCAAACAGGAGCGCAGGAGATTTTGTTATTTTCGCCCAAAACTCCGAATCCCGATAGCGATTTTGCTTTACGATTAGTGGGACCTAATATTGGTCTGCGTGACGATCCTCCAGTCGGTACGGCCTTGTCTGCATTTGCGGCATATCTTTGTTCTTTTGAGCATTTGCAAAAAGGCACATATGCCTTTGGAGTTGAAAGGGGTGAAGAAAATATTCGGCGCAGCGTCATTAATCTGGAAATGGATCACAAGGGAGAAGATGTGTTGCCTTTGAGAATTGGTGGGAAGGCGGTTATGATGGCAGAGGGATTAATGTATATCCCCCAGCTTTAAAAAATTCGGCTGTCTCCTAGTTAAACCATTCACCAATCGTGTTTTTCAAACGATTGGTTATGCTGCCTTTCAAGGGAAGTACCGAAGTGCCTCGCGCAAGACCATTTTCCAGTTCAAAGGCTAAGTCCATAGCATTGTCGAATCCTTTTTCCGTGTTTACAGCTCGGGCCAGTAATACACCCAGCCATGCAGGTAAATCAGGCCGATATTGGCTTAATGGAACTGGTTTTTTGAAGGAGGGGCGGGTAAAGGGTTCGACTTCGCCATAAGGGTAATGGCCTTTACTGAACATGCGATAAATAGTAACTCCTAATGCATAGAGGTCGGAGCGTTCATCGCCATGATTACCCTGAAATAAATCTGGTGACATGTAGCTGGGTGTGCCTGGCGCTGTTGTTTCCAGTTCATCATCTAGTCCGGGTAAGCGGGCTACTCCAAGATCTAGTAATTTGAGCTCGCCATTTTCGAGTAAAATGATATTTTCAGGTTTGATGTCACGGTGAATTACTTTTTCCTTATGTAGGGAATAAACTGCCTTGCATAATTGCAGACTAATATCTATGCCTAAATCAAGGGGTATTTCTTCTTGCAGAAGTAACTGCTCGAGTGTTTTTCCCTGGTAATATGGCATGATGGTATACAGACAAGATTGTCTGCCTGACTCCAATTCTACCTGTTCGGCAATCCATGGGTTGTGAACATGAGCGGTAATCCAGTTTTCGCGGATAAATGCCTGACGATAAATGGTTTCAGTATTGGCGTCAGGTTTCGGGAATTTAATGACTACCTGACCGTGGTTGGTTTTTTCATCGGTTGCCAGGAATAATTGCGTGTAGCGGCTATTGGAAATCCTTTTGTTTAAAACAAAACCGTCAATACGATCATTTTCCTTGGGTAAGGTTGTCAGCATTGGCAGGTCATCAACTGCGGCTTCCAGAAATGATTTGTCAGGCGGTGGTAGTTTCAGAATATCTACAACCATGGCGCTGACGTTGTCATGTGATCCCGCCAATAATGCCTCTTGGATAATGGTTTCGGCCAGGTCATCAGGTGACTGGTTGTGTGCAAGCAATTGCTGGATTTTTTTATGACTTAAAGCCGTATGTACACCATCGCAGCACAATAAAAACCGGTCATGTAAATTCAGGTTGTGTTCTGAATAATCAATATGAGGCGTTTCATCAATTCCCAATGCGCGGGTCAGAACATGTTGTAGGTCTGGGTGTTGATGAACATGGTCAGCTGTTAGACATTGCAAGCGTCCGTTTCTCAGTCGGTAAATCCGGGTGTCACCGAGATGAATAACATGAGCTTGGCTTTTAAGTAATATAAGTGCGCTAAAGGTTGTACCCATGCCTTTGAGGGCAGAATCGCGACGGGACTGAGAATAGATCCAGCGATTTATTGATGTCAATGATTTTTCAGCCATCCGTTTGATGCCGAAGGTCTGTTTTTGTTCATAATAGGCTTCAATAAATTCCCTCACTGCCAATTCAGATGCATAACGACCACCTGCAGTGCCGCCAATGCCGTCAGCAATAATGGCTGCGCTACCGTAGATGGCGCGTTCTTTTTCGGTGCCTTGATAATAGGCAACGAAGTCTTCATTGGTTTCTCGTTTGCCTGTTTCAGTAGCGAAACCGCTTTGTGTTTCAAGTAGTTCGGACATTGAATCTCCTCGTCCCAGGGTATTTTTTTGTAGTAATGCACCATGTAAATGCAAATGCATTCTAATGACGCACTGTTTTGATGCATTGTTGCCAAAATTATCAGCAACATTTACTTTTAATATAGTATTTTTCCTATCCAAAAAGCAATAAAAACACACGCATACAAAGGTATTTTTATTGCTGGCATAAGCATTCTTTTTCGGGCACATTTATTGCTTAAATCTAAGCAAACTCAATTAAGATTGCATTATGTCAATTTCAAAATTTTTACAAAGCGGGCACAAAAATACATTAATTAGTGCTTTTATTTATTCAGATATGAGTTTTATGGTCTGGGTAATGATGGGTCCACTGGTCATTTTTATTGCTGAAGATCTGAATTTGACTGAAGCGCAGCAGTATACATTGGTGACTATCCCTCTTCTTGCTGGGGTGCTGTTTCGGATTCCAGTTGGAATTTTGGTAGATCATTTTGCGCCAAAACGAGTAGGGTTGATTATCCAGATTGCCATTATCGTAGTATTGCTTTTGGCTTTTCTCAGCAAGGTTGAATCAATTAATGGAATTTATTTAGTTGCTATCACATTGGGATTAGCTGGTACCAGCATGGCTGTAGCCTTGCCTCTGTGTAGTCGCTGGTATCCCGATGAATATCAAGGTTTAGTGATGGGGATTGCAGGGGCAGCCAGTAGCGGAACTGTATTTACTGCAGCGTTGGTACCGAATTTGGCGGAAGCGTTTGGTTGGCGGTCGGTATTTGGGTTTGCCACTCTTCCTTTAATTGCAACCGTCATTTTTTTTCATCTGAAAGCAAAAGACAGTAATTATCAGCCAGAAACAAAACCACTCGCAGACTATTTAAAAATCCTTAAGGAAATTGATGTGTGGTGGTTCATGCTGTTTTACAGTTTAAGTTTTGGAGGTGTCATCGCTTTGTCTAGCGTCATGGTTCTGTATTTTTACCAGCAATACCAGATGGATCCCGTAACAGCGGGGTATTACACAGCGATTTGTATTCTTGCCGGCACAGCATTACGGCCGGTAGGTGGCTGGATGGCAGACAGGTTTGGTGGTATTCGTTCTATGCAACGATTTTACGGGGTAACAGCTGTTGCGATGTTATTAGTTAGTTTTTCGTTACCCAGTTGGCTGGCAATTTTTTTATTGATCATTGGAACAGCTGCTTTAGGAATGGGAAGTGGGGCTGTATTTCAATTGGTACCTTTAAGATTCCGTAAAAACGTTGGTGCCGTAACGGGAATGGTAGGGGCGGCTGGTGGTTTGGGAGGATTTTTGTTGGCATGGATTCTTGGTCAATCCAAGCAATTAACGGGTGGTTTTGGGGTAGGCTTTTTTATTTTTACTGTATTATCTGTGCTGAGTTTGTACGGAATTAATAGAGTAAAAACTCGTTGGAGAACTACCTGGGGCGCCGGCGAGGTGACTCGTGCAAGAGTATAGGTTTTTTTGTAGGATAATCATTTTGGGACGGTAACTTATTTATATAATTAGCAAAAATCGCTGTTTTCAAACCAAATTGAAGCGAAACAATTTTTTATTCTGGGGAGAGGAAGAATAATAATGAAAAACATACAGAGCCCTTCTTGGGCTAAATTTAACATAATCTTTGCTGTTATTCTGAGCCTGCAGTTCTTTAGCCAGGTTGCTTTAGCAGTCGTTTGGACAACGGTTAAGGATCCTGAAACCGGCAAAACGGTTACCTTGAGGAAAGGCGAGACCCTTGAACAATACCGTTTAGAAAAAAGCACCACGAAAATTCAGATGCCGTCGGATAGACAGGTCGAGTCAGTAAAAAAGAATTGGGCTGATGTTACCAAAGAGGAAAAGGCAAAGATGCTGAAGCCATTCAAAAACCTGAGTAAGGAGAGTGCAACCTGTGCTTCCTGTCATAAGAATGAGCACCCTGGCATCTATCAGCAATGGGGGCGCTCCAAGCATTTCGGAGCCAACGTTGGTTGCTATGAATGTCATAAAGCAGAGAAGACCGATCCGGATGCGATTCGACATAAGGATTTCTTTATCTCTGTGATTGTATCGCCAAAAGATTGTGGTACTTGTCATAATGTTGAAGCTCAGCAGTTTGGTAAAAGTCACCATGCGAAAGCTGCCGAAATTATTGGCTCATTGGATAATACTTTGGCAGAAGTCGTGGAAGGGAAAATGAGTTTTCATGGCAAATCACCTGTTGCTGTTGCGGGTTGTTGGCAATGTCATGGCACTGAAATCAAGGTGCTGCCAAATGGTGACCTGGATCCTACCACCTGGCCTAATACTGGTATTGGCCGGATAAACCCTGATGGTTCTCGTGGAGCTTGCAGTGCTTGTCACCAAAGACATCAGTTTTCTGCGGCCCAAGCCAGACGGCCTGAAAATTGTGGCAAATGTCATTTAGGACCGGATCATCCGCAAAAGGAAATCTATGATGAATCCAAACACGGTATCGGTTTTTACGCCAATGTCGATAAAATGAATCTGGATTCAGCCAAATGGGTGGCAGGTGAAGATTATGATGCAGCACCTACTTGTGCAACTTGTCACATGTCAGCAACGCGTAATCTGCCTATTACCCATGATGTAGGAGATCGTATTTCGTGGACTTTAAGGCCTGCTATTTCTGAGAAAATTGATGCGCGGGATGAAAAGAAAGGTTTAAAGGTTAAGCCGTGGGAATTAAGGCGCGAAGACATGAAGGATGTTTGCCAAAGTTGTCATGGTAAAAAAATGATTGAAAGCTTTTACGAGCAGTTTGATGGCGTAGTCAATATGTACAATGAAAAGTATGCTATTCCTGCGACTAAAATGATGAAGTTGCTTCTCGCAGAAGGTTTACGTACAGAAACACCTTTTGATGAAGAGGTCGAATGGACATATTATTTCATGTGGCATCATGAAGGCAGAAGGGCGCGTCATGGGGCATCCATGCAAGCGCCGGATTATGTGCAGTGGCATGGTATGTATGAAGTGGCGCACCGCTTCTATATGGAGTGGATACCCAACATCAAGGAAATCATCGAAAAAGCCGAAAAAGCAGGCAAACATGAGCAAGCAAAGAAAATAAAGGATTTTCTGGATAATGAAATCATGACATTGGACGGGCATGCCTGGTTTGTTGGGAAAATGCCGAAAGAATTAGCTGAGCAACGTAGAAAAGAGCGGGAAGCTTTTAATCAACGTTACTTACAAGAGATTAAAAAATAAGCTGATTCACAGGAAATATCATGATGATTATGCGTCGCCTTGGCATGGGCGGCGCAGTATTGATAGGATTGTTGTTGTTTTTTGCAGCAACAGTTTCTGCCGAAACTGCGCCTTCCGTAGTCGATCCAATAGCTGTTACCAAAGATACTAAGATTGATACCTGTCTTGAATGTCATGGTTATCATGGTTTTGCTGTGCCTACTGGAAAAACAGGTGAAACGCCGAAGCGGCAGTTGCATGTAAAACAAAAGGCTTTCAAAAAGAGTGTCCACGCTGAAGTCAAGTGTGTTGATTGTCATGTGGACATCGAACAAATGCCACATAAGCAGAATGTTAAACGATCGGTTGACTGTGTTACATGTCATCAGGAGTTAAGTAAAAAAGACAAGGATGAAGCCAAGGAACAAGTCGATGTGGCAAAACATTTGACGCATACCATGATAGGTTTGCCTTCCACCGTCAAATTAAGTAAAAAAATCAAGGCAGATACTCAGGCAACCCATTATCTTGCTTCAATTCATGCGCAACCAAACAAAGACAATCCGGACAAGGTAAATGCTACTTGTTGGGATTGCCATGGTTCTCATGAAGTTTTTCCAATGAAAGGGGCTACCAAAGATAGTTACCGGATAAATAGCCCGGAGACTTGTGGTCGTTGTCATCAGGAACAATTAAAAGAATATACTCAATCCGTACATGGCGCACCTGTAAAGCGCTATGGAGAACTTGAACCTGCAGTTTGTAGTGATTGTCATACTGCGCACAAGATATCAGTCGTAGAAGAAGACCCCGCTAAACTGGTTATTACTGAAAACTGCGGGAATTGCCACGAAGAATATTACAAGTCTTATCGTGACACCTATCATGGACAGATTGTAAAGCTGGGCTATACCCACACGGCAAAATGTCATGATTGCCACGAGCCGCATGACACACATAAAGCAGATGATCCAGAGTCCAAGGTTCATCCCGATAATATCAAAGAAACCTGCAAAGAATGTCATGAGGATGCAAGCAAAGGGTTTTTGACTTTTCATCCGCATGGTACAACCGATGACTATGCTCGTTATCCGGAAATGTGGATTGTTTCGAAATTCATGATTACCTTGTTAGTGAGTGTGTTCTTGTTTTTCTGGGCGCATTCATTGCTTTGGTATTTCAGAGAGAAAAAAGAATTCGAAAACGGTCATCAGCCTGTCATTCGTTTGCAGAAAGATGGCAAGCCAATGTTGCAAGGACAATACGTTGTTCGTTTCACCAAGGGCTGGATGATTGCTCATTTGGTACTTGCGATTGCGGTAATGACACTGGTCATTACCGGAACAACGGTTTTGTTCGCAGACAGTTTCTGGGCGCCGATTGTGATGACCTTGTTAGGTGGCCCGGAAGTCGCTGCTGTCATGCATCGTATTGCGGCGGTGACTTTTGCAGGTATATTTTTTGGCCATATTTACGTCATTCTTCGTAAAATCTATATCGATAATAAAGAGCATGGCATCAGATTTGACTGGTTTGGTCCTGATTCGCTGCTGCCGCGGTTACAAGATGGGCGGGATATGGTTGCCATGTTCAAATGGTTCTTTGGTAAAGGGCCGCGTCCGGTTTTTGATCGATGGACTTATTGGGAAAAATTTGATTACTGGGCGCCTTTCTGGGGGATGTTTATCATCGGCTGTTCTGGTTTATTGCTATGGTTTCCAACTTTTTTTGGGAGCTTCCTGCCAGGCTGGGTTTTTAATGTCGCAACCATTGTTCATGGTGAGGAAGCTTTTCTGGCGGCAGTGTTTTTATTTACAGTGCATTTTTTCAATTGCCATTTCCGTCCGGAAAAATTTCCCGTTGACGTGGTTATGTTCACTGGCTGTATGCCGTTGGAAGAATTTAAGCACGAACGGAAGGTCGAGTATGACCGGCTGCTTAAGGAAGGTCAGTTGGATAAATATCTGGTGGGTGCGCCATCGCCAAAACTTAACCAGTATTCCAGAATTCTTGGTTTGTCACTGATAGCAATTGGTGTAATTGAACTTATTTTGGTTTTACTTGGTTTTTTACAGGATATTTTGGGATAACTATTTGCAGTCCATCATTCAATAAAAAAAGAGGGTCTTATGTATACCGAAACCATAAATTTTTTTGCCAAGGTCGCTAAAAAGAAGGCCGATTTATTAAAAAATAACCCATTGTCTTTTTACATTGGTGCGTTGATGGCAGGAGCCTACCTTGGTATGGGGATCGTGCTGGTTTTTACCGTTGGAGGAGTGCTGGATCCATCTGTACGGCCATTGGTCATGGGAGCGTCTTTTGGTATTGCCTTGACGTTGGTTATTTTTGCTGGTTCCGAATTGTTTACTGGTCATACCATGTACATGACTATTGGCTGGTTGCAAGGGACTGTGACCGGAAGTGATCTGCGTAAGGCTTGGGGGGCTTCCTGGATAGGGAATCTTGCCGGAGCAATGGTATTCGGTGTGATGGTTGCAATTGGTCATGGCGCGTTGTTCAATGAAAGTGCAGATTTATTAAATGCCGTTGCCAGTGCTAAAATGAACAAGGGTCCGATTCAGCTTTTCTTTTTAGCAATGCTTTGTAACTGGTTGGTTTGTCTGGCTATCTGGACATCGGCAAGAACCGAAAATGACGCTGCAAAATGTATTTTGATTTTCTGGTGTTTATTTGCATTTTTTGCCAGTGGCTTTGAGCATAGCGTTGCAAATATGGCAGTTTTTTCAATTGCGTTACTAGGGGATCATCCCGAGTCTGTTTCTTTATATGGGATGTTTTATAATTTATTTTTTGTAACATTAGGTAATTTAGTCTCGGGAAGTTTATTTATGGGAGTGGGTTACTGGCTGGCTTCGCCTGAAGCCTTTAGTAAGTCTTCAGAATCTGGCCAAAAAATTCAGGCGCTTGCAAATGGTTTGTTTGGAAAGCTGGTCGCTATTTTCTGTCAGGTTAAAACTATCTTACTTTCATATTTTGAGCAGCCGACTCCGGCAAAAGAAAATAAACCAGTAGTTCGCAGATAAAACAGCATTTAGGTGTCGTCCTGATTTTTGTTACAGCTTGCTGATTTAAAATCAATTTAATATTTTTAATGCGTTGTGTAAGAACTATATGTTGCGAGCGCGGTATAGCCAGGAAATCGCAGTACTTGATGTAAAGCCTATCTTGTTCTTAGGGAAATTGGTCCAGTAAGATGCACTGAAAATGCACATTTCAAGGGATGGGATGCACAATTTTATAGCAGTTTGATTGCTACTCCCTGGCTAGGGAGCAGTCGCGTCAAAGCAAGATTCTGCTGTGGCAATGGGGAATGTCTCCTTTTCTCAATCTTTTTCGTTGGCTAGCACCACTATGCGCTACAAAAGATAAAAAACGCGCCCAATTCCTGCTTGTTTCGCTACGAACCCCTTAGCCATAACGAATAAGGTTAGATGGTGATTCGCGCGCAGCGCGGAGCCACCATCTGAACCGTTTGTTGGACAAGCCCGATGCTTAAATAACGTGGTGAGTGTTGCTATGAAAATAGCTTTTTGCCGATCAGC